>JBFYOR010000025.1:0-2790 GCA_041303695.1 Mycobacterium sp.
TCACGCAGGGGCCGGTGAACCGCCGCCCGGGCCGGCCCGCCATCGACGACCACTGCCGGCGGGCCTGCTCCGCCGTGCCGGGTTTGCCGCTCCACCGGCCGTCCACAACGAGCATCGAATCGCAGCCCTGCGATTCGATGCTCTATGTGGACGGCCGGTTGAGCGGCAAACCCGGCACGGCGGAGCAGGCCCGCCGGCAGTGGTCGTCGATGGCGGGCCGGACCGGGCGGCTGTTCACCGGCCACTGCGTGATCCGGGTACTGGCCGGCGCGGTGGTGGCGACCGCGTCCGCCGCCGAGACGACCGAGGTCCGGTTCGGCGTGCCGCAGGAGTCCGAGTTGGCGGCCTACATCGCCAGCGGTGAGCCACTCGGTGTGGCCGGGGCCTTCACGCTGGACGGACTCGGCGGCTGGTTCATCGACGGGATCGACGGCGATCCGTCGAACGTGGTCGGTCTGGGCCTGGCCGTCACCCGCCGGTTGCTGGAGACGGTGGGGTGTGTGATGGGGGACCTCTGGCGGGCGAATCCATCCGGATCATCGGTAGGCTCTTGACGTGGCCTTACCCCCGGATCCCAACCCAGCACTGCAGGACTACGCCCATCCCGAACGGCTGGTCACCGGCGACTGGCTGTCCGAACACCTGGGCACGCCCGGTCTGGCGGTCGTCGAATCGGACGAGGACGTGCTGCTGTACGACGTCGGTCACATCCCGGGTGCGGTCAAGATCGACTGGCACACCGACCTCAACGACCCTCAGGTGCGCGACTACATCACCGGCGAGCAGTTCGCGGATCTGATGGACCGCAAAGGCATTTCGCGCGACGACACGGTGGTCATCTACGGCGACAAGAGCAACTGGTGGGCCGCCTACGCACTGTGGGTGTTCACCCTGTTCGGCCATCCCGACGTGCGGTTGCTCAACGGCGGCCGCGACCTGTGGCTGGCAGAGGGCCGCGATACCACCCTGGATGTTCCGGAGAGGACCTCCACCGGCTACCCGGTGGTGACCCGCAACGACGCACCTATCAGGGCCTACCGCGACGACGTGCTCGCCGCGCTGCGGGACTCGGGGGGCAAGGCCACGTTGATCGACGTGCGCTCACCGCAGGAGTACACCGGGGAACGCACCCACATGCCGGACTACCCGGAGGAGGGCGCACTGCGCGGCGGCCATATCCCCACCGCGGTGTCGGTTCCGTGGGCCCGGGCCGCCGACGAGAGCGGACGGTTCCGCTCCCGCGGTGAACTCGAGGAGATCTATTCCTTCGTCTCCCCCGAGGACAACACCATCGCCTACTGCCGGATCGGCGAGCGGTCCAGCCACACCTGGTTCGTGTTGACGCATCTGCTGGGCATCCCGGGGGTGCGCAACTACGACGGTTCGTGGACCGAATGGGGTAATGCCGTCCGGGTTCCGGTCGTGACCGGCGAACAGCCATGAGCATGCCCGCGCCACTGGCCGAGGTGGTGTCCGAGTTTGCCGAGGTAGCCGGCCAGGACAAACTGCGACTGCTGTTGGAGTTCGCCGATGAGTTGCCGGACCTGCCCGCCGACCTCGAAGAGGCGGCGATGGAACCGGTGCCGGAATGTCAGTCACCGCTGTTCCTGCACGTCGATGCCGAGGACCGCGCGAACGTGCGGTTGTACTTCAGCGCACCGGCCGAAGCGCCGACCACCCGCGGGTTCGCCTCGATTCTGGCCAGCGGCCTCGACGGCCAACCCGCCGACGACATCCTGGCCGTACCGGATGACTTCTACGCCAATCTTGGATTGGCCGCCCTGATCAGCCCGCTGCGACTGCGCGGTATGTCGGCCATGCTGACCCGGATCAAACGGCGTCTACGCGCCTAAAACGGTGGTAGGTCGGCGTTCATTCGGGCTTCGTTGAGGCCGCTGGACCGGTGGGCCGACATAGAAACTCCGCACCAGTTTCAGGGACGAAAGTCCTCTCGCTACCACCTGTACCGCCCCGTATCGTTTTGTCGATGATGAAGTCGCGGTTCGTCCGGAAATGCGCCGTACCCGTGGCCACAGTCGGGCTGATTCTCAGCGCCCTCGTGCATGCCGCCCCAGCCATCGCCGAACCATCCTGCGACGACGGCGACGACAGCAGCGAGTGCACCGACAGCCCGTTCTACGCTCCTGACACCTACGCCGGTCCAGGGTGGGACTACGCGGACTCGGGCGGTCCCGGCGGCGATTACACCGTTGACTGCTCACCGTGCGACTAGGTTGAAGTGAACGCCGAGCAGGACCCCGGCCATCTCGGCCAGCAACCCCGGTCACCGAACGCCGGAAGACGTACCTGCTACGCCTTCATCTCATAGGCACCGCTGTAGGACAGCACCTCGTTGACGAAGCGATCCTCGGCCCCGGCCTCGATCAAGGGCTTGCGCACGATCGTCAGCGCCGCGGTGCTCTGCGCGTCGGTGGCGGAGGCCTGGCCGTGCAGCGCGACCGCCTGATCGGCCATATCCCGCACGAACACCGCGAAGATGCGGTCCAGGTGCGCCTCGGTGAGATCCGACAGGTCGCTGACCGAACCCGGACGGGTGTCCCCGTCGTCGATGGCCAGCGCCGCGGACTCCAGGATCAACTGGCCGTAAACGATCTGGGTGAACAGCTGGCCCAGGATCTGCAGATAGTCCAGATCCTTCTGCTGCGACGCGGTCGGCGGAGCGGTCAGCACCAGTTGGGTGAAGGCGTCGATCTGCTCGCGGAAGACGGCGACGTTGGCCAGATGGCCGAACCGGTCGAACGCCGGGCGCCAGTCGCCGAACCCGATCGA
>JBFYOR010000026.1:0-15403 GCA_041303695.1 Mycobacterium sp.
AGCTGCCGCGGCGCCAGGTCGTGGTTGCGGTCGGTCTCGTAGCTCACGGCGCCGAGTCGGCTGCCTCTCAGCACACGATCAGCCATGTTTTTCTCCTTGCTTCCGTCAGGGGAGCGCGAAACCAGGGCGGTGCGTTTCCCGACGCAACCTCCCATGATACCGGGGACGGCCAGCTGCCCGGTTACGCTCGGGACGTGACGCGTCGCACCCGAGCACAGCCCTGCCGCTGGTGCGGCCGGGAGGTGGCCGACGCAGGGATGGGCCGGCGCCGGCAATACTGCCGCCAGTCCTGCCGGCAGCGGGCCTACGAGCAACGTGCCCTGGTCAAAGGCACCGCAGTGGCTGCGGACGCGGTGGTGCTCTCCGCCGAGGAGGCCGCCGAGTTGTCCGACCGGGTTTTCCAGGTGCGGTGCGCCGCCGAGGATGTGGTGACCGCGGTGGAGGAGGGTGCCCCGACCGCCGAACTGCGTCAGCTGTGCGACGCGCTGCTGCGCGCGGCCAAAGCCGCTGACGGTTGGCGTTGAGTCCGTCAGGTCGGCCCTGTCAGCAGGTGTAATTCACTCCGATACCCGCCGGTGGCGGGATCTGTCGGGTACAGCCGTAGGTGTCAATGCCGTCGTCGCTGTAGCGCACGCCGGTCTGCCGGGCGAAGTTGACGCACACCAGCGCCGTCGCGTCGCTGCGGCAGCGGAAGTCCCCGAAGGACAATGACCCGCCCTCGGGCAGCGGCGGCCCCTGGCCGACGCTGAACCGGCCCGGGTCGCCGTGCGCGGAGCCCACCTGGACGCTGGCCCCGTCGAAGTCCACCCAGCCGCCCTTCCAGACGCCGTAGATGTCCGGCGGTTGTGGCGGCGGTGCGGTCAGGTCCACCAGGCAGGCCAGTGCCGCGGAGCCGCGGCGGGTGTCAGTCATGCAGCTCGTGCCCGCGGCTGTGGTGAATGCGACATCCTCGCCCAACGGCGTGCTGGTGCCGTTGCGCAGCGCCACCCGGAAGTCCGCACCGTCGACCGGCGGCGCCGACTCCACCCAGGTGATCGCCTCGCCGATCGGAGCGGAGGCATCCGGGGCGGCCGTCGAGGTCACCGACGATCGGGTGGTGGTCGCGCTAGTCGTGCCGGTGCCCGGCGCCGCGGTCACCGCGGTGCGCGACGGCGAAATGGGCGTGAGCTGGGTCGGCCGAGACTGGCTGCCCTGCTGGCCGGCACAACCCACCACCAGCACCGACGCAGCGAACACCAGAGCAATCCGCATATCGCAAGGCTAGCCGCCACCGCCGTTGGGGCATGCCAGGCGCGGCGGGCAAGGCCTCTTTCGCTACCGTCGGTGGAATGCATGAGCACACCGTCCGAGCGACCACCGCAAGCGGCGTGGTGGAAGGGTTCACCAGAGACGGGGTGAACCGGTGGCGTTCGATCCCGTACGCCGCCCCGCCGGTGGGCGCACTGCGGTTCCGTGCGCCACAGCCCCCGCTTCCCTGGACCGGCGTGCGTTCGGGGCACAGCTTCGGCAACTGCGCACCCCAGCAACGTCTGTACACCATGACGGGTGTCGGCAAATACCAGCCGATGAGCGAGGACTGCCTGACCCTCAACGTCGTCACCCCGCACCGGGATTCAGCCGCACCGGACGGTGAGCCGCTGCCGGTGATGTTCTTCATCCACGGTGGTGGCTACATCCTGGGCAGTTCGGCCACCCCGCTCTACGACGGGGCCGCCCTGGCGCGACGCGGCTGCGTCTACGTATCAGTCAACTACCGACTCGGTCCACTGGGCTGCCTGGACCTCTCATCGCTGTCCACACCGGACATCACCATCGAGAGCAACCTGTTTCTGCGCGATCTGGTCGCCGCTCTGCGCTGGGTACGGGAGAACATCGCGGCGTTCGGCGGCGATCCGGAGAAGGTGACCATCTTCGGAGAGAGCGCCGGAGCGCATGCCGTGGTCACCCTTCTCGCGGTTCCGGAGGCGAAAGGGCTTTTCGCTCAGGCGATCTCGGAGAGTCCCGCGTCGGGAATGGTCAGTTCACCGGACGTCGCCGCCGAATTCGCCGGCCGGTTCGTCGACGTTCTCGGGGTGGGCCGCCGGAACCCCGCGGCCGACCTGCTGGTGGCGCGTCCGGCTGACATGGTGCGCGCCATGACCACCGTAATGACCAAAAGTTTGGACGCCATGATGGGCGCCGCAGCCGTGGGCCCCACCCACGACGACGAGTACCTCCCGCTGGATCCGTTCGACGCGATGAGAAAGGGCACAGCGCACAAGGTTCCGCTGATCGTCGGCACCAACGCCGATGAGGGCAAGCTGTTCACCCGATTCCTCAAACTGCTCCCGACCACGGAGCACGCCATCGAGCGGATCCTTGCCCACAGCCCGCCCGAGGTGCGCGAACGCGTGCTGGCCGCCTATCCGCGCTACCCGCACCCCAAGGCGTGCGTGGAGTTCGGCGGCGACATGATCTTCAACACCGCGGCCTGGCAGATCGCCGAGGCGCACGCCAAACTGGCCCCGACCTACGTATACCGCTACGACTTCGCGCCACGCACGCTGCACATGGCCGGATTCGGCGCCACCCACGCAACGGAACTGCTTGCCGTGTTCGGAATCTACCGTTCCCGGGTGGGCGCGGTGTTGACCGCCGGGGTCGATCAGCGTGCCGCCGTCAAGGTCAGCCATCAGGTCCAAAGCCGTTGGAACGAGTTCGCCCACACCGGCGTGCCCGGCGATGACTGGCCGGTCTACAACCATGACGAGCGGCCGGTGCTGGTCTTCGACCGGCACACCCACGTCGAGTACGACCCGCATCCGCATCGCCGTAAGGCGTGGGCGGGGTTTGCACTTGCCGCTCCCGAGGACTGACATACGTTGTGGGCATGACCGTCACCGTCATCGAACGCCCGGATGATCTCACTGCCGACTGGCTGACGGCCAACCTCGGCGCGGGCCGGGTCGGTGGTTTCACCGTCGAACGCATCGGTACCGGGCAGATGAGCGAGTGCTATCGGGTGGCACTGACCTATGCCGAGGGGGACGGACCGGCGTCGGTGGTGCTCAAGGTGGCCGCCAGCGATCCGGTGAGCCGCCAGACCGGGCTCGCACTCGGGCTGTACGAGCGGGAGGTGCGGTTCTACTCCGAGGTCGCGCCGCGGCTCAGCGGGCCGATCGCGCAGTGCTATCACGCCTCCTACCAACCCGAGTCGGGCGTGTTCACCCTGCTGATCGATGACGCGGCCCCCGCCGAGGTCGGCAACGAACTGCGGGGCGCCTCCGTCGCCGACGCCATACTGGCACTCACCCAACTGGGGCGGCTGCACGCCCCGCTCATCGGTACCGAGGGCCCACCTCATGCCCAGTGGCTGCATCGGGACACACCGGTGACCCAGTCGCTGATCAGCCAACTGTTCGCGGGTTTCGCCGACCGCTACGGCGAGTCCATCACCGGTGAGCAGCGGTTGGTCTGCCAGCGGTTGGTGGACACCTTTGACACCTATCTCGCGCAGGAGTCGGCCCCGGATCGGGTCAAGGGGTTGGTGCACGGCGATTACCGGCTGGACAACATGTTGTTCGGCCGGCCTGGTTCGCTGCGGGACCTGACCGTGGTGGACTGGCAGACCGTCACCTGGGGTCCACCGATGACCGACGTCGCGTACTTCCTGGGTTGCGCGCTGACGGTGGCCGACCGCCGCGCGCACTACGACGAACTGCTGGCCGCCTACCACCGGGGACTGGGCCCGACCCCGCCGCTGACCTTGGACGAGATCCGCGAAGGTGTGCGCCGGCAGAGCTTCTTCGGCGTGATGATGGCGATCGTGTCCTCGATGCTGGTGGAACGCACCGAGCGCGGTGACCAGATGTTCCTCACCATGCTGGACCGGCACAGCAGTCATGTGCTGGACACCGGGGCGTTGGCGGTTCTGCCCGCAGCGGCCAGCGCGGAAGCGCTGCAGCCCGATCCCGCCGACGAAGCAGCCCACACGCCGGGGCAGGAGCCACTGTGGAACGAGAGCTGGTACTGGGACTTCGCCGACCCGGGGCAGGGGATCGGCGGGTGGATCCGGCTCGGTCTGATCCCCAACCAGGACGTGGCCTGGATCAACGCGCTGGTCTGCGGGCCGGACGGTGCGACGGTGGCCCTGCTGGATTTCCAGGCACCGCTGCCGGCCGACCCAAACTCGATCGCCGTCGGCGGGATCGAATTCCGGCACAGCGCAACGGTTCCGCTGCAGGACTACCGGGTCGAGATCAGCGGCCCGGCCCAGGCCTACGACGATCCGGCCGCATTGCTGACCGGCGAGCCGGGCCGGCCGGCGGACCTGGCGATGGACCTCACCTGGACCACCGCCGCAACGCCGTACGCGTACCGGATCGCCACCCGCTACGAAATACCCTGTGCGGTCACCGGAACCGTCACCGTCGACGGACGCGCCTATGAGTTCACCGGGTCGCCCGGCCAGCGCGACCATTCACACGGGGTGCGGGACTGGTGGAGCATGGACTGGGTATGGAGCGCACTGCACCTCGATGACGGCACCCACCTGCACGGGGTCGATCTACGGATCCCGGGGATGTCGCCGGTCAGCGTCGGCTATATCGCGCCGCCTGATGCGCCGGTGATCGAGACGACGTCGGTGACGGCGGAGGCGGAGCTGGCCGACAACGGCCTACCGGTGTCGACGACGCTGACCATGAATCCCGGCCCGATCATCGCGACGATCGACATCCGCGGTCACGCGCCGGTCCGGCTGGTCGCGCCGGACGGCCGGATCAGCTTCTTTCCGCGGGCCTGGGCCACCGTGCAGACCGAGGACGGCCGCACCGGCGTGGGTTGGCTGGAGTGGAACCGCAACCAACCCACCGCCGGGTAGCGCGCGTCTAGCCCTTGACGACCTGCGTCCCGCCGGCCAGTTCGTCATGCTTGCCCTGCTTGGTAGGGCTGCCGTTGATCGTGACGGCGATCACGACGTAGGCGATGACCGCAAGCAGTCCACCCACGTAGGGGATGACGGTCAGCAGGGTGAAGGCGTTGCGGATGGCGGACTGCTTGACATCCGGCTTGGGCGCACCGCCCGGGCCGTGGACGCTCAGACCGAGCAGCATCTTGCCCACCGTCCGGCCCTGGGTCACCTCCATCGCCACGAAGTAGGCGAACATCAGCACGCCGGAGAACAACCCGGTGACCATGATGTTGCTGGATGCGTCGAACAACATCGCCAACACACCCGCCACGATGCCGACCAGCAGGCCGTCGATGATCCGGGCCCCGAAACGCACTCCGAGTCCGCCCGGCCGCATGCCGTATCCGGGCGGCGGAACCGGCGGGTAGCCGGCCGGGGCACCGTACGGCGGGGGAGGCGGAAAGTACCCGGCCGGTGGTGGTGGCGGCGGTGCGTATCCGGGCGGCGGATACCCCGGCGGCGGGGGCGGCGGGTAACCCGCAGCAGAGGGCTGCCCGTAGGGAGTGGGCTGCGGGTAGGGATTGGGCGGGGGCGGGAAGCCCGATGGCTGCCCGTAGGCGTTGGGATCCTGGTCACCCGTTGTCATCGCACGCTCCTGAGTGTCGGTGATGCCAATCTACCGCGCGGCGCGGCCAGTGGCGGGATGCCGCGGCCCGGCAGCCGGGACTGGGGCCCGGGACTAGGGTCGATGAATGACCGACCCCGACACGCGGACTGCACGGCTGTTCGAGCTGGCTGAGACGGTGACCGGTTTCATGCCTGCGGATGAGGGCCGGGCGCTTTTCGACGCGGCGGTGCGCTACCTCGACGGCGGGGTTGCGGTGGAGATCGGCACCTACTGCGGCCGCTCGACGGTGCTACTGGGGGCGGCTGCCGCCTCAGGTGGCGCCGTGCTCTACACCGTCGACCATCATCACGGATCCGAGGAGCACCAGCCGGGCTGGGAGTTCCACGACACGTCGCTGGTTGATCCGGTCAGTGGGCGCTTCGACACCCTTGCGGCGTTCCGGCGGACGATGGACGCCGCCGACCTTCAGGACACGATCGTGGCAGTGGTGGGCAAATCCACCGTGGTGGCCCGCAACTGGCGCACACCGCTGCAACTGCTGTTCATCGACGGCGGCCACAGCGAGGACGCCGCGAATGCGGACTTCGACGGCTGGGCCAGCTGGGTGCAGGTCGGCGGGGCGCTGATCATCCACGACGTCTTCCCCGACCCTTCCGACGGCGGCCGACCGCCTTACCTCATCTATTGCCGGGCAATGGATTCCGGTGATTTCACCGAAGTCGGCTGTACCGGTTCGCTGCGGGTGCTGGAGCGGATCAGCGGTGTGCCGGGCGATCAGCTCCGGACGCACTCGCAGTCGTAATCGCCCTCCAGCCCGCGGGGCAGCTGGGCACCGCGGAAGATCCCGGCGGCGGCCGTGGCTCCGGACAGCGCATCCGCAGCCAGGATCACCGCAGCCCCGGTCCAGGTGGTGCGCTCCACCGGCCAACGCTTGCCGTCGGCATACACCAGCCCGGTCCAGTACGACCCGTCATGCTCCCGCAGGTGCTGCATGGCGCTGAACTGCCGCAGCGCCCGGCCGTGGTCGCCGATCGCCTCCAGCGCCATCACCAGTTCACAGGTCTCCGCACCCGTCACCCAGGGCCGGTCGTTGACGCAACGGATTCCCAGACCGTCCACCACGAATTCGTGCCAGCGCCCGGCGATCCGGTCGTGCGCCGCCGCGCCGAGCACCGCGCCACCCAGGATGGGGTAGTACCAGTCCATCGAGTGCAACGGCTTATGGGTGAACGAGTCCGGGTGTTCGGTGATCGCGTGGCCCAGCCTGCCGAGTGCGACCTCCCACTCCGGTTGCGGCCGGTCGACATGCTCGGCCAGCGCCAGGGCGCACCGGATGCTGTGATGGATGCTCGAGCATCCGGTCAGCAATGCCTCGGCCAGCGGGCCGCCTCGGCCCTGGGCCCAGTAGATCTCGCCGGTACCGGCCTGCAGGTTGAGTACGAAGTCAATGGCCGACCGGACCGTCGGCCACATCCGCTCGGCGAAGTCGCGGTCGCCGGTGGCCAGCACGTGATGCCACACCCCGGTGGCGACGTAGGCGCAGAAATTGCTGTCGCTGCCGGGGTCCTCGATCACCCCGCGGCGGTACTGGATTGCCCATGACCCGTCCGGACGCTGTTCGCGCCGGCACCACTCGAAGGCGGCACGGGCCTGCTCGAGCAGCCCGGCCGCGGTCAGCGCCATCGCACACTCGACATGATCCCACGGATCGGTGTGCCCGTCCTGCGACCACGGGATCTCACCAGACGGGAACTGCACGGCGGCAATGGATTCCGCTGTCTGGCGGCACTGCGCAGGGGTGAGGACACCGGGGATGCCGGGCAGCCCGGTCAGGTCAGACTCGGAACGCATCGCCGACCGGTTTCTCGAAATACAGCGCAACGCTCTTGCCCACCAGCGGGTTCAGTGCCGCCTCAGCCGCCCGGGTCAACATCGGCCTGGACATCATGTCCCAGACCAGCAGCCGGTGATAGGACTTGACCAGCACATTGTCCTTCTTCTCAACGCCGACAGCGCATTTGAGCCACCAGTACGGCGAGTGCAATGCGTGTTCATGCTGGGAATGGGTGAACCGCGCCCCGCGCGCCTCCACCTTGGCGCGCAACTGGCCGGCCCGGTAGATCCGGATATGACCGCCCTCGTTGGCGTGATACTCGTCGGAGAGCAGCCAGCAGATCCGCTCGGGCAACCAGCGTGGCACCGTGACCGCCAGCGAACCGCCCGGTTTGAGCACCCGGATCAGCTCGGCGATGACGGACACGTCATCGGGGATGTGTTCGAGGATCTCCGAAGCGATCACACAGTCGAAGGTGTCATCCGGGTAGGGCAGCGCCAGTGCGTCGCCCACCACGACCTGGGCCTTGGCCGACGTGGGCGCCTCGCCGGCCTGACCCATGGCCTGCAGCATGGTGTCCACGTCGGCCAGTTCTGCGGCGTTCTGGTCGAAGGCGATTACGTCGGCACCGCGACGATAGGCCTCGAAACTATGCCGGCCGGCCCCGCAGCCGACGTCGATGACCGAGGTTCCCGGCCCGATGCCCAGCCGGTCGTAGTCCACCGTCAGCATGGCTCGTCGACCGCCTCGACGACCCGCCCCAGCTCCGGGCGGCGGGCCACCGCCTGCTGGTAGACCCGCACGGTCTGCGCGGCCACCGACTCCCAGCTGAAGACGTCCAGTGCCCGCCGCCGCCCGGCCGCACCGAGCCAGCGCCGCCGATCGGGGGATTCCAGCAGCCGGACCAGCGCCGTGGTCAGCTCACCGACGTCGCCGGGGGTGACCAGGTCGGCGCACTCGCCATCGGCGCCCAGTACCTCGGGCAGCGCACCGGCCCGGCTGGCCACGATCGGGGTTCCGCTGGCCATCGCCTCGACAGCGGGCAGCGAGAAGCCCTCGTAGAGCGAGGGGATGCAGGCGATATCGGCGGATGCGAACAGCGCCGCCACCTCCTCGTCGGACAGTCCGTTGGAGATGCGGACGATATCGGCCAGGCCGAGTTCGGCGATCAGCTTCTCGGTGGGGCCGTCGGGTTCAAGTCGTGCCACCAGTTGCAATTCCACGTCGTGCTCGGTGCGCAACCGGGCGATTGCCTGCAACAGGGTCGAGATTCCCTTCAGCGGCCGATCTGCCGACGAGATGGCGACGATGCGTCCAGCGACGCGGGGCTTCGCCGACGGCGCGAACAACTCGGTATCCACCCCCAGTGGGACGACGTGCAGTTGATCGGGGTGGACCCGAAAGTCCTCGGCGATGTGTTCGGCCGATGACGACGACACCGTCAGAAGGTCCGGGATCCTGCGCGCGACCCGTTGCTGCATACCCAGGAATCCGTACCACCTGCGCACCAGGGGTCGGCGCCACCACGTCGCCGCCGCGAGGTCCACGGTGCGGTCGCGGGTGATCGGGTGGTGGACGGTCGCCACCACCGGCAGCCGCCCGGCGATGTCCAGCAGCCCGGTGCCCAGGCACTGGTTGTCGTGGACCACATCGAACTCGCCGTGCCGCTGGGCCAGCAGTCGCGCAACCCGCAGGCTGAACGTCCGCGGCTCGGGAAATCCGGCAGTCCACATGGTGGCCACCTCGAGCACGTCGATGCGGTCGCGGACCTCGCGGGGGTGGGGAGTCCGGAACGGGTCGGATTCGCGGTACAGGTCCAGGCTGGGCACCTCGGTGAGCCGGACCCGAGGATCCAGCTGCTCGGGGTAGGGCTGTCCGGAGAACACCTCGACGTGGTGACCCAGTTCAACGAGGCCCCTGCTGAGATGGCGAACGTAGACACCCTGGCCGCCACAATGGGTCTTACTGCGGTACGACAGCAGGGCGATACGCATGCTCACGCTTGGCGAGAGACCGTTCTGGACATGTGTCCAGTCTATATCGTCGTCGGGGTGCACTACGACTGGGAGGAACTGGCCGGTGGCGTTCACCGCTGCCGGTTACCGTTCCTGGACGTCACGGTCGGACTCGTCGAGGGCCGGTACGGATCGCTGCTGATCGACTGTGGGACGACGCTGAACGAAGCCGCGGCGATCGCCGACGATGTCCGCGAGCTGACCGGCGGTGCGGTCACCCACCTGGTGATGACGCACCATCACTTCGACCACATCCTGGGTTCGGCCGGTTTCCCCGGCGCGCGCGCCTATGCGGCGCCGCCGGTGGCGGTGGCACTCACCGCGGACCTCGACGCGACGTGCGGGGCGGCGCTGAGTTACGGGGCCGACCCAGGTGAGGTGGCCCGCGCCGGTAACGCCGCCCGCCCACCGACCCGGCTCGTCTGGCAGGCCGACGTCGACCTCGGCGACCGGGTGGTCGCGGTCGAACACCCGGGCCGCGGCCACACCGACCACGATCTGATCGTGGTGGTTGCACCGATACACCCCGCCGATCGTCGGGTGGTGTTCTGCGGGGATCTTGTCGAGGAGTCCGCGGAGCCGGCGGTCGACGGTGGCTCGGACCTACGGGCGTGGCCGTCCACGCTGGACCGGGTGCTGCAGGCCGGCGGCGAGCGGGCGATCTACGTGCCCGGCCACGGGGCGGCGGTGGACGCAGATTTCGTGCGCGCCCAGCGGGATCAGCTGGCGCGCCGGGCCTGAAACGCGCCCGGCCTACCAGCCGGTGCGCAGCACCCGGTCGAGCATGTCGACGAAGAAGTCCGCGGACTCCCGGGTGATGCACATCGGCGGCTTCATCTTCAGCACGTTCTGCCGGTCGCCGGTGGGCTGAACGATCACCCCGAGTTCGCGCATCCGCTCGCAGATCGCGGCGGTCTCCTCGGCGGCCGGCTCCAGTGTCGCGCGGTCCCGCACCAACTCAACACCCATGTACAGGCCGCTGCCGTGCACCGTGCCGATCAGTGGATGCCGTTGGGCCAGAGCGTTGATCCGGGCCTTGAGATGGTCACCGACGGTGAGCGCGTTCTCCTGCAGCCCGTCGCGTTCCAGGACGTCGAGGACGGTGAGCCCGACCACGCAGGACACCGGGCTGCCGCCGGCCGAGGAGAAGAAGTAGCCCTGGGTGCGGTAGGCGTCGGCGATCTCCTTGGTGGTGATCACCGCACCCAGTGGCTGGCCGTTGCCCATCGCCTTGGCGATGCACACGATGTCGGGCACCACATCCTGCTGCTCGAAGGCCCAGAACCAGCGGCCGGTGCGGCCGTACCCCACCTGGACCTCGTCGGCGATGGCCAGCCCGCCCGCGGCGCGAACCGCGGCGTACACCGCCTTGAGGTAACCGTCGGGCAGCGCCATTCCGCCGGCATTGCCGTAGAACGGCTCACAGATGAACGCCGCCGGTGGATTGCCCTCGGCGACACAGCGTTCGATGGTCGCAACCGCCTCGGCGGCGTACCTCGATGCGTCGGCCCCCCGGTGCTCGCCCCGGTAGGCGTTGGGGGAGGGCACCGTGTGCACCCACGACGGGCGGGTGGACAGGGCGTTCGGGTTGTCCGCGACCGAGGTTGAGATGGCGTCGGTGGCGTAGGTCCAGCCGTGGTAGGCCTCGGCCACCGCGACGATGTCGTGGCGGCCGGTGGTCGCCATGGCCAGCCGCAGCGCCAGATCGTCGGCCTCCGAGCCGGAGTTGACCAGGAACACGGTGTCCAGCCGGGCGGGCAGGGTGGCAGCCAGTCGCTCCGACAGCGCCACCACGGCGGCGTAGTTGAAACGCGAGTTGGTGTTGAGACGGCGCCACTGGCGGGCCACCGCGTCGGCCAGTTCGGGATGGCCATGTCCGAGGATGGCGACGTTGTTGACCATGTCGAGGTAGCTGCGGCCGTCGGTGGAGATCAGGTGTTCGCGCCAGCCACGCTCGATGCGCGGCGGGTGGTCGTAGTAGTGCTCCTGGACTTCCGCGAACGCCCGGGACCGACGCTGCCGCAGCGTCGCACTGTCCTCGGTGGACTCGGCGGCGGGGGGCAGGCCGAGCAGGACGGCGGGGTCAGCGACCAGGTCCAGCCAGCCTGCGGCGTACTCGGGCCGCACGAAACGGGGCACCTCGGTGTGTCCACTGGCACCGGGCTGACCGCGCCGGCGGACCTGGACCCACACCGGACCGTCGATAGTGGCCAGTTCGGCACCCGCGGTGACGCTGCGACGGGCCGCGCCGGCCGGTCGGACCGCACCGTGTAGCTCGACCGTTGCGGCACCCCCGGCCAGTGTGAGGACCCCGGCCTCGGTGGTGTCGACGGTTCCCGCCCAGGGTGCGGTCACCGTCAGTGCACTCGCCGGCCACACCTGAACACCGGTGGCGACGGTGGCCGGCGATTCCGCACTCAACGTCACCGAACGACTCAGCCGGGGTTGCCCGACGGTGGTGACCGCGACCGTCGCGCCGGCCTCGATCGCCGCCTCGGCGAGCAGCTCCTCGAACTCAGGCCGCAGCCATGCCCCGCCGTCCATAGCGTCGGACTCCGCCGACAGATCGAGGCGGACAATCTGGCCGGGATCCAGACCGGCGATCAACGGCACATCGCCGGTGATCTGCGCGCGAGCCCGCGCCAACCCCAGCACCCGGCGAATCTGGGCGGTCATCGCTTCGAGGGGAACCTCGCTGGCCCGCTCGAAGATTCGCCACTCATGGTCCAGTGCGGAACTGGCGTAGTCGTTGTCGGCATCGATAGCGGATTGGTGAATGCCGCTGACCACCAGGACGGCGGCCCGCAGCACCACCAGCGGCCACAGCGCCTCGATCTCGGCGGGGCCGAGCGGGCGTACGGCGTGGAAGGCCTCGATGGCCGCCAATGTGGCGGCCGGCTCGCAGCCGTCGTGCCGCAGCGCAGTGGCTACGGTGACCGCCAACTCCGCCACCGTCCAGGAGCGCATCAGATCGCCGAAGTCGATGATCCCGTCCGGTATCGCGTGCCGGCCGCAGACCACGTTGTCGCCGGTGATGTCGCCGTGGATCACCTGCACCGGCAGGTCGTCGGCGAGCGGGGCGATCACCTGCCAGGCCGCCGCGGCGGCGGACCGGACCGTCTCGCGCCGGTGCCCATCGGCGATATGCGCCGCGAGCACCTCCACAGTGCGCATACCGTGCCGCAAGTCCCATTGCAGCACCCGGTCGACGCCCGGATGGTCGAACGCCGCCAGCGCGCGACAGGTCCGGCCGGCCAGATCCCCGAGTGCGGCGACCTGGGCGGGCCGCAGATAGCCGTCGCCACCCAGGGTGCCGCCGGACAGGTAGCTGATGATGCGGGCCAACAGTGACCCGGTGCCGGCGGTGTCGAGTTCGGCGATCGGGGCGACACCGGGTAACCCCAGGTTGGTGGCCGTCCGGATGCCCTCCCCGGCGGCCGTGAAGGCCGCGGCGGCGTCCTGAGCGTCGATCTCAGCCCGACTGAACGCCGGGTTGGCGATCTTGAGCACGCCGATCGGCTCTCCGGCGGGACCGCTGAGCAGGAAATTGGCATCCTGCTGGCTGCCGAGCGCGGTGATCCGGGCATCAACCCGGAAGTGCTCGGCGGCGATGGCGCGGGCTTGATCCGGCGTGATGGCCGGGACAGGCAACTCGGCGGCTTCGAAGAAGTTAAACCCAGTCATGAGATCCCCAATCGGCGGTCTCACTGTACTGGCGTACCGGTTCCCGGGTTACGGTGAACGGATGCGGGCGTTGCTCATCGTCGATGTGCAGAACGACTTCTGCGAGGGTGGGTCGCTGGCGGTCGAAGGCGCGAACGCGGTGGTGGGGCAGATCAACACACTGCTGGCCGGCGAGCACGGCTATGACCACGTGGTCGCGACCAAGGACTACCACGTCGATCCGGGCGGTCACTTCGCTGCAGAGCCGGATTTCGTCACGTCCTGGCCACGGCACTGCGTGGCCCACACCGCCGGTGCCGACTTCCACCCGGAGCTCAACACCGCCCCGGTCGAGGCGGTCTTCCACAAGGGCGCCTACGGTGCCGCCTACAGCGGCTTCGAGGGCAGGTTGAACGGTGTCAGCCTGGCCGACTGGCTGCACGGCCGCGGGGTCCGTGAGGTCGACGTCGTCGGAATCGCGACCGACTACTGCGTGCGGGCCACTGCCGAGGATGCCGCCCGGGCCGGTTTCCGGACTCGCGTGCTGGTGGATCTGACGGCGGGAGTCGCTCCGGAGTCGACCGCGGTCGCACTGGAGGAGATGCACCGCACCGGTGTCGAACTGGTGCACCGCTGACGGCGATCTACAGCGGAACCTTCTTGCGCCGGTAGAGCGTCCCGACCATGAGCAGGACCAGGCTGATCAACAGGATTGCGGTCGCCAGCACGTTGATCTGGGGCGGCACCGCCGCCTTGGTGGCCGCGTTGACGTAGAGCGGGTAGGTGACCGTCGAGCCACTGACGAAGTACGTGATGATGAAGTCGTCCAGCGACAGCGCGAAGGACAGCATCGCGGCGGCGACGATGCCGGGCACGACCAACGGCAGCGTCACCTTGAAGAACGTTCGGGTGGGACTGGCGCCCAGATCCAGTGACGCGTCCTCCAGGGTCCAGTCGAATCCCCTGATCCGGGCCCGCACGGTCATCGCGATGAAGCTGATCTCGAAGGCAACGTGGGCGATGATGATGGTCACGTAGCCGGTCGCCCAGTTCATGCTCAGGAACAGGGTCAGCAGCGAGGCACCCATGACCACCTCGGGGGAGGTCAGCGGCAGCACCAGGAAGGTGTCCACCGCCTTGCTGCCCCGGAATCGCTGCCGCACGAGTGCGATCGCCACCAGGGTGCCCAGTACCAGGGCGATCGCGGTCGACACCGCCGCCACGTTCAGGCTCAGTTGCAGCGCCTTGGCCAGCGCCGGGTACTTGAACGGATCCAGCCAGTTGTCCCAGGTGAAGCCCTGCCAGGTGTAGTTGAACTTGCCCTTGGGCTTGTTGAACGAGAACACGATGATGACCAGGATCGGCACGAACAGGTACACCAGTACCAGTCCGGCCACCACCCGCAGCGTGATGTCGCCCAGCTTGAAGCTGCCCCGGAAACTGCGGCCGGGATTGGCCAGATCGGTGACGGCTGCGACGGTCATGGCATCAGACCAAATCCTCGGTGCCCAGCGCCCGGGTATAGAGCAGGACACCGACCAGGATGAACGCCATCAGCACGAAGCTCATCGCCGCGGCCACCGGGTAGTCCTTGATCACCAGGAACTGCTTCTGAATGACGTTGCCGATCATCGTCGTCTTGGTGCTGCCGAGATAGTCGGCATTGATGAAGTCACCGACCGCCGGGATGAACACCAGCAGGCTGCCGGCCAGTACACCGGGCATGGCCAGCGGCAGGATCACCTTCCCGAACATCCGGCGGTTGGTGCCGTAGAGATCCCGGGAGGCCTCCAGCAGCCGGGGGTCGATCTTCTCCAACGCGACGTACAGCGGCAGGATCATGAAGATGATCCAGTTGTAGGTCAACCCGCCGATCACCCCCCAACTGGTCGACAGCAGCCGTCCCTCACTGGGCAGCAATCCGATCGTGCCGAGCACGCCGACCACCACACCGTCGTCGGCCAGGATGGTCTTCCAGGCGATGGTGCGGATCAGGAACGTGACGAAGAACGGCAGGATCACCAGACCCAGCAGGAGATTCTTGTATCGGCCGGCCTTGAAGGCGATCACATAGGCCAGTGGGAAGGCCAGCAGTGCGCACAGCACGGTGGCGGTCAGCGCGTAGCCGAAGGACCGCAGGATCTGCTCGCGGTACTCGGTCAGCGCCTGACCGTAGTTGCCGAAATCCCACGCGAAGGTGAGCTCCGGCAGGTAGACCGAGCCGCCCATGGTCGACAGCGAGGTGCGCAGTAGCGAGAAGAACGGCACCACGTAGAACACCCCGAGGTAGGCCAGGGCGGGCAGGATCATCAGATACGGGGCGATCCTGCTGCGCTGTCGGGTGCTGCTGGCCACACCAGCCATGAGAGTGC
>JBFYOR010000027.1:0-7007 GCA_041303695.1 Mycobacterium sp.
GGCCAACCGTCCCCGGCGGCCACAGCCGTCGTCGTCGGCTCCGGGTTGCCGGCATTCCAGATACCCGCCGTCTTCAGCCCGCCGCCCGCCGCCCTGGCCGCGCCCATCGCGACGATCGGCGCCGCGGTCAACGGCCTGTTCGACTCGGCCTCGAACTGGCTGTCCGGTCTGCCCGCCAGCCCGATCACCGAGTTCATGGAGGGCGCGCTGCTGCTCGTCCGGCGCACGCTGGTCAGTATCTTCCCGACGCTGGCCGCGCAGACCACCGGGCAGTCCGACAGCACCGATACCGGCGCCTACATGACCGAGGCGGAACTGAACGCCTACCTGCTCGAACTCGCCCAGCAGCAGTACGGCGGGCTCTTCGGGCAGACCGTGCCGGTGTACGGATACGGCCCCTGGCCGTACTACCTCAAGACGGACGCCGACCTCGGCGCCCCGGGAAGCGTCTCGGACACCAACACCCAGGTCGACGGGGTCGATGAGGCGGACTTCGTCGAAACCGACGGCCAGTACATCTACGTCGCGCACAACGGCCAGTTGACGATCGTGCACACCGATCTCACGCCTGCCTCGCAGTCGACGCTGTCCGGCGATGTCGTCGGTTCATACCTGTCCGGGGACCGGTTGACGGTGATCACCCAGACCGGCTCGGGCTGGTACGGCCCGACGATGCGGATGGCCTACGGCTACTGGGGGCCGTGGAACCCGCAGACGACCCTGACGGTCTACGACGTCTCAGACCGGACCGCACCCGCGGTGGTGAACCAGACCGTCTTCGACGGCGGGTACCAGAGCTCGCGGGCCGTCGACGGCGTTGTTTACCTGGTGCTGCAGCGGTCGGTGAACCTGCCCGCTCCGCAGTACACCGAGACCCCGGTGGTCAAGGGCGAGACTTCCTACCTCGACGGCGAGGCCGACGCCCTGCTGAAACGGCCCTGGGGCGGTTCCGAGATCACCGCCTACCGGACCTACGAGACCTGGGATTCCTACGTCGCCCGGGTGGGTTCGCAGATGGCGGATCTCTCACTGCCGCATGCCTACACGGTTGACGCCGACGGCAACCTCATCGACCTCGGACTGGTCGCCGGGGCGGGTGACATCGTTACCCCGCACGCCGACGGGCAGCAGGCGCTGCTGACCGTGGTCTCGGTGGACTCCGGTCGCAGCGGCGCAGGCTTCGCCGACAGCGTCGGCAGCCTGGTGTCGTCGACCGGCGGGGCGGTCTACATGACCCCCGGGGCGCTGTACGTGGCGTCCAACGAGGACAGCTACTCGGACTCGGGGTGGTCCACCGACACCCGCATCGACCGCTTCACCGTCGCGGGAACCGATATCGGCTGGCAGGCCAGCGGTCTGGTCTCCGGAACGTTGATCAACCAGTTCGCCATGGACGAGCGGGACGGCTACCTGCGGGTGGCCACCCATACCTCGGGATCACAACTGGTCGACGGCACCTGGAGTAACCGCAACGACAGCGGCATCTACATTCTCGACACCGCCGGGGACACCCTCGACGAGGTCGGCCGGGTGACCGGTCTGGCCCCGGGTGAGCAGCTCTACGCGGTCCGGTTCATCGGCGACACCGGCTATCTGGTGACGTTCCTGCAAACCGATCCGCTGTTCGCCGTCGATCTGAGTGACCCGACCGACCCGGTGCTGCTGGGCGAGCTGGTCGTGCCCGGCTTCTCCAACTACCTGCAGTCCGTCGGGGACGGCCTGCTGCTGGGCATCGGCCAGGAGCGCGAGACCGGCAGTTGGAACACCCACCTGCACGCCTCGCTGTTCAACGTGACCGACGGAACCAACCTGACCCAGATCGACCGCGAGTTCCTCGACCCGGGTTATCAGTGGTCGTGGTCGGATGCCCAGTTCGACCACCACGCGCTGCTGTACTCCGCCGAAGACGGGTTGCTGGTCGTTCCGGTGGCCGGCAGCGGCTACGACGCGCAGACCGGCTACCGCTACGACCAGTTCCTCAAGGTGCTGCGGGTCACCCCGGACGGTATCGAGGTCGTCGGTGAGATCCACACCGACGAGCCGGTCCTGCGTACCGTGCGCATCGGCGACGTCCTTTACGCGGTCGGCGACACCTCGGTGACGGCGTACCGGGTCAGCGACCTCACCGAGATCGGGCGCACCACCGCGGCTCCCGCGGTGGTCTAGCCCGAATTTCCGGTCGCGGTCGGCAACTGCGCCTCCTAACTTCGGCGCTGGCCTAGGGTTTGACGAGGGGTCGAGCGACGGCGGAGGCGCGGCACATGGAACTGATCTCGCCTTTCGATGCGATGTTCCTGCTCGCGGAGTCCCGCGAGCACCCCATGCACGTCGCGGGTCTGCAGTTGTTCACCCCGCCCGCCGGCGCCGGCCCGGAATTCCTCCGCGATATCTATCAGGGCCTGATCGGCAGCGACGACGTCACGCCCACTTTCCGCAAGCACCCCGCCGAACTGCTCGGCGGTATCGCCAACGTGACCTGGGCCTTCGACCGCGATATCGACCTCGAGTACCACGTGCGGCGCTCGGCGCTGCCGACCCCGGGTCGGGTGCGTGAGTTGCTCGAACTGACGTCCCGGATGCACGGAACGCTGCTGGACCGCCACCGCCCACTGTGGGAGAGCCACCTGGTGGAGGGGCTCAACGACGGTCGGGTCGCGGTCTACACCAAGATCCACCACGCGCTCATCGACGGTGTGAGCGCGATGCGGACGATGCGCCGGGCGCTGGCCACCGATCCCGACGACCACGAGGTCCGGATCATGTGGGGCGCCAACGGGCGCCGGTCCGGCCGCGGCAAGCCGCGCCCGTCGCGGCTGGGTGAGCTGGTGAAGATCGCCGAATCCGTTGCCGGACTTGGCCCCTCGGCCTTGTTCTTGGCGCAGAAGGGCTTACTCCAGCAGCAGCTGACCCTGCCGTTCGGCGCACCACGGACCATCCTCAACGTGCCGATCGGCGGGGCCCGGCGGTGCGCGGCACAGTCTTGGCCGATCGCGCGGTTCATGGCGATCAAGCAGGCCGCCGGGGTGACCCTCAACGACGTCGTGCTGGCCGTCTGCGGCGGTGCGCTGCGGGCCTACCTGTTGGAACAGAACGCGTTACCGGATAAGCCGCTCATCGCGATGGTGCCGGTCAGCCTGCGCGATGACGCGAACTCCAGTGGCGGCAATCAGGTCGGGGCGCTGCTGGCCAGCCTGGCCACCGACCTCGACGACCCCGCCCAGCGACTGGCCGCGGTCAGTGCGTCGATGCGCGACAACAAGGAAGTGTTCCGGCAGTTGCCCAAGCTGCAGCAGATTGCGCTGTCGGCGTTCAACGTCTCGCCGCTGCTGCTGTCGATGCTGGCGCCGGCCATCGGATCGGCTGCGCCGCCGTTCAACCTGGTGATCTCCAACGTGCCGGGGTCGCGAGAACCGTTGTACTGGAACGGTGCCCGCCTCGACGGCAACTATCCGCTGTCGATCGCGCTGGACGGCCAGGCGATGAACATCACGCTGTCCAACAATGCCGACAACCTCGACTTCGGTCTGGTCGGATGCCGGCGCAGCGTGCCCAGCCTGCAGCGGATGCTCGGTCACCTGGATGATTCGCTGGCTGAACTCGAACGGGCGGTGGGGACCGGCGGGAAGGTGGCCAAGAAAGCGGCGGCGCCCCGTCGCCGCAGCGCCGCCGCATCGGTGAAACCCGTCAGGGGCAGCTGACCGCGATCTCGAACGGCTTGGTCACCGGCTGCATCGGATTGGCCATGTCGATCCCGGTTGCGGTTCCGCTGATCGTGTAACTCTTACCGTCCTTGGTAGCTGTAGCGCTGCCGCCGGGTGCACCCTCCTGGAAGCCCAGTGCGACGCCGTTGACATTGCCCAACCCGACGGAGCTCACCTTCGAGGCGTCCTCGGCCATCACGATCCCGATCCCGGTGGCGGAGTCCCCGACGCCGATCGTGAAGGTGCCGCCGGTGGTCGCGCAGGCAACCTGGCCCTGGACCTCCATCGGCTCACCGTCGATGGTGACCTTGGCGGTGCCCGCGCCGGCGGAGGCGCTGACCGATCCCGACGTGGCCGTGGCCGCACTTGCCGGCGCGGACGTGTCCTCGGCCTTCTTCTCGCCCGAACAGCCGGACAGTCCGGCCACTACGATCACAGCGCCCCCGACGCCTATCACCAAACCTCGCAACACGGTTGTTCCCTTCCTTCGCGGAGGCCCACGAAGGCCGCCCGGAGACAATTGACGCACCCGTATACCCGAGCCTGGCGCGGTCTAATCATCCTCATCTCTTGGTTAGATGACGGGCGTGCCGTACTTCACCGTCGAAGCCGAATTGCCTGCCGCCCGCGGCCGCAGCGGTGTCATCCACACCCCGCACGGTGACATCCGAACCCCGGCATTCATTGCGGTGGGCACCAAGGCGACGGTCAAGGCGGTGCTGCCGGAAACGATGGCCGAACTCGGTGCGCAAGCGGTGCTCGCCAACGCCTATCACCTGTACCTGCAACCGGGCCCGGACATCGTGGCCGAGGCCGGCGGGCTCGGGGCGTTCATGAACTGGCCGGGCCCGACGTTCACCGACAGCGGCGGGTTCCAGATCATGTCGCTGGGTGCGGGCTTCCGCAAGGTGCTGATGGAGGACCCGGACCGGGCGCAGTCCGACAACCTGATCGCCAAGGGCAAGCAGCGACTGGCCCACGTCGACGACGACGGGGTCACGTTCATCAGCCACATCGACGGCTCGACGCACCGCTTCACCCCGGAGGTGTCGATCGCCATCCAGCATCAGCTGGGCGCGGACGTCATCTTCGCCTTCGACGAACTGACCACCCTGGTCAACACCCGCACCTATCAGGAGGAGTCGCTGGCCCGCACGCAGGCCTGGGCGCGGCGCTGCCTCGACGAGCACCGGCGGCTGTCCGCGCTGGACGGCCCCGGCCATCCCGAGCAGGCGCTGTTCGGCGTGGTCCAGGGTGCCCACTACGAGGACCTGCGGCGCCAGGCCTGCCGCGGCCTGGAGTCCATCGCCGACTCCGACGGCGTCGGGTTCGACGGCTACGGGATCGGCGGCGCGCTGGAGAAGCAGAACCTGGCCACCATCATCGGCTGGTGCACCGACGAGCTTCCCGACAGCAAGCCCCGGCATCTGCTCGGCATCAGCGAACCCGATGACCTCTTCGCCGCGATCGCCGCCGGGGCCGATACCTTCGACTGCGTGTCGCCGTCGCGGGTGGCTCGAAACGCCGCGGTGTATTCAACGGACGGCCGCTACAACATCACCGGCGCCCGGTACCGCCGGGACTTCACCCCGATCGACGCCGAATGTGACTGCTACACCTGCGCGCACTACACCCGCGCCTACATCCACCATCTGTTCAAGGCCAAGGAGATCCTGGCTTCGACGTTGTGCACCATCCACAACGAGCGGTTCATCATCCGGTTGGTCGACCGCATCCGCGATGCGATCCCCGCCGGCTACTTCGCCGAACTGCGGGACGACTTCCTGGGCCGCTATTACCGAAGCTGACCCGGGCGTGCGAGGGCGCGGGGGAAAACGAAAAATTGAAGGATCGAAAGCCGCAGCCTCTGTGGTCCTTCGGAAAGGGTCCGCCCGAAAGCGGGATCCGCGCCCTCGCCGGAAGTCAACCGCACCCCGCGGGTCAGCGCAAGTTCCGGAGTCGCACCAGCGACACCAGGCCCAGGTCGTCGTACAAGATCCGCGGCGGCAGCAACCGGAAGCCCCGTACGCCCGGGCGCCCGGTCGCCGCCTGGGCGATCTTGCGTGCGATCCGGAAATCCAGATCCTTGAGGACCCCGCGATCGGTGGTGGTGTCCAGCAGGGCCGTCAGGCCCGCAACGGCGAACGGACTCGCGACGTCGAGCATCACAGTGGTGACGTCGACCAGATGGCGCGCCCGTTCGGTGACCGGCAGCGGCCAGGCCGCCGCCGCGGCACCGTCGATGCGGCCGGTGACACGTCGGATGAAGCGCCGCAACCGATGTGGACCCACAGTCAGAGCACCGGCATGACTGACCGACAGACCGAGACAGTCGATGCGGTTGCCGCCCCGATAGGCGGGATCCTGGTTTGATGGCATCCCGGTGGCACTCAGTGCGGTACGACGTTCCTTCGCCGTCTTGCGCCGGACGCCGAGCGGTCCGAGTTCAGCATCGATCCGGGCGTCGGCCTCGTGCATGGCGGACAGGTCGGGATGGGCGACCAAAAAGTCGTCGTTGTAGCGGGCGTAGAACACTCCCTCGATCCCCAGGATCGCCCGGTCCATCGGCAGCACAGCCAGATTCGAGATCACCGGGACGATCGGCGTCCCCATCGGAACACCCTCCAGTCGGATGAATTCCGCGCCCTCGGAGTCCCGGACGACCGGCCGGACCAGGGCAGTGATCAGGGCCCAGGTGTGGGCCGAGATCCCGCCGGTGCGGCTGCCGAGCGCTGCGACCTCCTGCAGGATCGGCCATAGCGCCGCATCAGGTCCGACCGGCAGGCCGTCTCCGTAGTGATCGAAGTCCGACTGCAGCACATACAGTGGCGGTCCGTCGGCCCCGACCCCCTTGCGATACTGACGGACGAACGCACCGAGGGCGCGCATGGCCGAGGCGTTGGTCAACCCGGGCAGGTAGGAGTAGACGCCGGGGAGACCATGGCAGCGGGCGTTGTGCGAAAGCAATTGGTACAGAACCGAACCGACGACATGGACGGTGAAGCCGGGCATATGCGCGTCGCGGACCTGGTCTTTGCTCTCCAGAGACCACAGGTCGACAGGTCGCGGCTGATAGTCCCCGGCTGCAACGCTGCCGGCGAGTGCCCGGGCCAGGCTGCGCCGCTTGGTGGCCGTGTCGAAGTAGGTGACCCCGGCGCCGGCGTCGGCGTTGACGTTGGAGTAGGCCAGGCCGCGTTGCTGGCGCTTGGTGAAGATGTCAAGAATGACGTCTTCGTAGGTCCCGGGGTCTGCCAGACACTGGTCGATGTCGACGGGTTCAAGCATCGGCGTCCTCCTTCGCCGTGG
>JBFYOR010000028.1:0-2674 GCA_041303695.1 Mycobacterium sp.
TAGAAGTTGTGGCCCTTGGCCCCCATGCCGCCGATGTACAGCGCCAGTTGGGGTTTGGCCCACTCCAGCCGGTCGGAGACGTTCTCGCCGATGGCCACTGACACGCCCACCATCACGTCGAGGTCGCCGAGGGACGGGTCTCGCTTGGCCGTTCCGGCCCGCAACGCCTCGCCCCAGATCTCGTCGGCGCGCTCGGGGTAGAAGAACACCGGCTGCCAGCCTTCGGCGATCTCGGCGGTGAGTTCGACGTTCTTGGGGCCGAGGGACGCGATGGTGATCGGAATGCGCTCGCGGACCGGCTGATTGATCAACTTCAGCGGCTTTCCCAGTCCGGTTCCGCGGTCGGCCGGCAGCGGGATCTGATAGTTGCGGCCCTGATGGGTGAGCTTCTCCCGGCGCCACACCTGCCGGCAGATCTCGACGACCTCGCGGGTGCGTCCCAGTGGGGCGTCGAACGGCACGCCGTGGAAGCCCTCCATCACCTGCGGTCCGGAGGTGCCGATCCCGAGCCGGAACCGGCCCTCGGAGACGTAGTCGAGGCCGGCGGCGGTCATCGCCAGCAAGGTCGGTGTGCGGGTGTAGATCGGAACCACCCCGGAGCCCAGTTCGATCGTTGCGGTCTTGGCCGCGAGGTATCCGAGTTGGCTGACGGCGTCGAAGGAGTACGCCTCGGCGACCAGGACGATGTTGACGCCCTGTTTCTCCAGGATGGCGACGTGGTCCGCGGTCTCGCGGAAGCCACCCGCGTAGGACAGGAAGATACCGGTGCGCATGCACCGGTTATACACCGGTCAACCAGTTGGTTGGTCGGCCGACTACCGGAACAGCGCGACGATCCGGTCCTCATGGGTCACCGGTGCCGCGTCCGGATCCGGATGCCCGGCGTGCGGCAGATCGGCCGCCGGATCGGCGAAGTCGCGATAGGTCTTGTCCCCGGTCAGATGAAACAGCAGGAACCCGGTCAGCAGGGCCCGGACGGCTTTCTGGGTGCGGGTGCTGGAGCCGGTGAAGCCGACCAGCCCGGCGAGGCGGCGCTTCTCGGCGAAACCGCCGGCCTCGGCCTTGTCGACCACCCGCAGCACCGCCCCATTCCAGGCCGCCCCCACCTCGAGGGCGTCGGTGCGCAGCGACTTCGCGTCATCGGGGGTGGCCAGCACCAGTCCCGGCACCGTCAGGGTGGCCGCGGCCGCCTCGGCCGACGGCTTGGTCACCGCTGGGAACACCGCGGCCACGGCCTTGGGACTAGGGGTTGCCGCGGCCGCCAGCACCGCGGCCGCACCGCCGAAGCCGTGACCGGCCAACCCGAGTTTGTCCGCCGAGACGCTGATCTGACCCGGGCCCAGTCGGACCCCGGTGATGACGTCCAGCGTTGCGGTCAGGTCGTGGCCCAGGCCCAGCACCGAGGGGGCCAGGCCGCGCTGGGTGTCCGGTGCGGCGGCCACGATGCCCCAACTGGCCAGATGCTCGAGGGTTCCGCTGTAGTTGCCGGCGTCGGTCAGCCAGTCGTGCCCGAAGGCCAGCCCGGGCAGGTGGTAGCCGGAGGCGGGGGTGTAGACCACCCCCGGAATCCCGGCGAAGGCCAGGTCACCGCGCAGAACCTGGTGCGGGCCGCGCCGGGTCAGGGTGCGCAGCTGGGTGCGGGTGCGGGCCACTCCCTGACGGTAGCCGACCGGTGTGGCCGGTGCGCTGGACTACCCTGATAACCCATGTGCGGAATCGTGGCGTACGTGGGGCACCGCCCCGCCTGCGGCGTCGTGGTCGACGCGCTGCGCCGGATGGAATACCGGGGCTACGACTCCGCCGGCCTGGCAGTGCTGGACGGTGAGGGCGGACTGACGGTCCGCCGCCGGGCTGGCCGGTTGGCCAACCTGGAGGCCGCGCTGGCCGAGACCGATCCGGGCGAATTGGCCGGGACCGCCGGAATCGGCCACACCCGGTGGGCCACCCACGGCCGGCCCACCGACCGCAATGCCCATCCGCACCGCGACGCGGCCGGCGAGTTCGCCGTCGTGCACAACGGCATCATCGAGAACTTCGCCGCCCTGCGCCATGAACTCGAGTCCGCGGGTGTGGAGTTCGCCAGCGATACCGACTCCGAGGTCGCGGTCCACCTGGTCGCCCGCGCCTACAACGACGGTGCGACCGCCGGCGATTTCGTGGCCTCGGTACTGGCCGTGCTGCGCCGCCTGGAGGGCCACTTCACCCTGGTGTTCACCCACGCCGGCGACCCCGGCACCATCGTCGCCGCGCGCCGTTCCACACCGCTGGTCGTCGGGATCGGCGAGGGCGAGATGTTCCTCGGCTCCGACGTCGCCGCTTTCATCGAATACACCAGGGAGGCAGTCGAACTCGGTCAGGACCAGGCTGTCGTGATCACCGCCGACGGCTACCGGATCACCGACTTCGACGGCAACGATGCGTCCGGCCATGCTCGCCCATTCCACATCGACTGGGATCTGTCGGCCGCCGAAAAGGGCGGTTACGACTATTTCATGCTCAAGGAGATCGCCGAGCAGCCCACCGCGGTCGCCGAGACCCTGCTCGGCCACTTCATCGACGGCCGCATCGTGCTCGACGAGCAGCGGCTGTCCGATCAGGAACTGCGCGAGGTGGACAAGGTCTTCATCGTGGCCTGCGGCACCGCCTTCCATTCCGGCCTGCTGGCCAAATACGC
>JBFYOR010000029.1:0-6068 GCA_041303695.1 Mycobacterium sp.
GTTCAGTGTCACCCCCCAGCTGACCGAGGCGGTCAAGGCCCGCAAGGGTTAGCCGCAACAGCAGATCACCCAGAACGCCCGGCCGGGGAACCCGGCCGGGCGTTCTGCGGCCGCGATCAGACCGGTGTCGGTACCGGACTCCCCGGCAGCCGGTCGGCGTCGGGCGTATGACGTCGCCGGATCATGTGCACCAGCATCAGCACCGAGGACACCCCGGCGAGCACGCACCACAGCGATGCGAAGGCGTTGAAGTAGAAAACAGCGACCACGATCAGGCCCACGAGGTTCAGCACCCCGAAGGCGACGATCGATCGGTAGCCGGACATCAGCGGCGGCCCGATCACCGCCACGATGTACAGCACCGCCCACATCAGTGGGTGCTGCACCACGGTGAGGTATTCGAGCCCGTAGGGATGCCGGATCACCTGCACGGGGTTGGCCAGAACCACGAATGCGAGATAGACGGACACGACGGCGCCGAGGGCGACGAACGGGATGGCCCAACGGCGGGCGCGGCCGGGAGGTTCGAGCATCATCACCGCCAGTGGCATGTAGACGGGCAGCAGTGGCCACGCGATGAACAGATAGGCGCGCATCGCCAGATTCGCCGTACCGGGGGAGGCGTCGCCGTCCAATCCGGCCCATACCGCGACCTCGAGGAACTGGTGCACCGCGAATATCGCGGGCAGCAGGGCGAACCACAACTCCCGCGGGTATCGGACCTGCCGCAGGGTGAGCGCCGCCACCGGCACCAGTGCGGTGCCCGCCACCAGATCAGCCGTCTTGGAAAAGCACACCCGGGAATGGTGCCATGGCCCGAGCCGGCGGCCACCCGATTCGACAGCGGGCGTTTGTTCGCCTGGACTCCCCGCCCGACCCGGCCGGTATCCTGAACGGGCCATGAGCCAGACCCGGTCGGTGTATCTCGACCACGCTGCCACCACCCCGATGCACCCCGCGGCCATCGAGGCGATGACGGCCGTGCTGGCCACCGTCGGTAACGCCTCCTCGCTGCACACCGCCGGCCGGGCCGCCCGCCGCCGGTTGGAGGAGGCCCGGGAGAGTATCGCGGCGCGACTGGGCGCGCGCCCGTCCGAGGTGATCGTCACCGCTGGCGGCACCGACAGCGACAACCTCGCCATCAAGGGCATGTATTGGGCCCGCCGCGACGCCGACCCGGCCCGTCGCCGGATCATCACCACCGCCGTCGAGCATCACGCGGTCCTCGATGCCGTCACCTGGCTGGCCGCCCATGAGGGCGCCGAGGTGACATTCCTGCCGACCGATGCGGACGGGTCGGTGACACCGGCAGCCCTGCGCGAAGCGCTGGCCGAGCGCGGCCCAGCCGCTAGCACCGATGTCGCGCTGGTCTCGGTGATGTGGGCGAACAACGAGGTCGGCACCATCATGCCGATCGCCGAGTTAGCGGCTGTCGCAGCCGAGTTCGGTGTCCCGATGCACAGCGACGCGGTGCAGGCCGTCGGCCAGGTTCCGGTCGACTTCGCCGGTTCCGGGCTCTCGGCGATGAGTCTGACCGCGCACAAGTTCGGCGGGCCCACTGGTGTCGGTGCGTTGCTGCTGCGCCGCGACACCGCCTGTGTGCCGCTGCTGCACGGCGGCGGCCAGGAACGCGACGTCCGCTCCGGGACCCTCGACGTCGCCGGGGCGGTCGCGATGGCAGCGGCCGCCGATATCGCCGTCGGCTCCCAGGAGGTGACGGCGGCGCGGCTGCGGCACCTACGGGATCGACTGGTCGACGGCGTTCTGGGCTCGATCGACGACGCCCACCTCAACGGGGCCCCAGCGCTCAACGGGGCTGCAGCGCACCGTCGGCTGCCGGGCAACGCCCACTTCACCTTCCGTGGCTGCGAAGGCGACTCGCTGCTGATGTTGCTGGACGCCGGCGGTATCGAATGTTCCACCGGATCGGCCTGCACGGCCGGTGTCGCGCAGCCGTCCCACGTGCTGCTGGCGATGGGCGTCGACGCCGAGACCGCCCGTGGTTCGCTGCGGCTGTCGCTGGGCCACACCAGCACCGATGCGGACGTCGACGACGCACTGCGGGTGCTACCCGCCGCCGTCGAGCGGGCCCGCCACGCCGCGCTGGCCAGTTCGCCGGCCGGATCGCGATGAGAGTCCTGGCCGCGATGAGCGGCGGAGTGGACTCCTCGGTGGCCGCGGCTCGGATGACCGAGGCCGGCCACGATGTGGTGGGCGTTCACCTGGCGCTGTCCCAGGCGCCGGGCGCACTGCGCACCGGATCCCGCGGATGCTGCTCGCGGGAGGATGCCGGCGATGCCCGGCGGGTCGCCGACATCCTCGGAATCCCCTTCTACGTATGGGATTTCGCCGACCGATTTAACGACGAGGTCATCGACGACTTCGTTTCCTCCTATGCCCGCGGGGAGACGCCCAACCCGTGTGTGCGGTGCAACGAACGGATCAAATTCTCCGCGCTGGCCGACCGGGCGCTGGCGCTGGGATTCGATGCCGTGGTCACCGGCCACTATGCCCGGCTGTCGCAGGGTCGGTTGCGACGCGCGGTCGACCGCGACAAGGACCAGTCCTACGTGCTCGGCGTGCTGACCGCCGAGCAACTGCGTCGTGCGGTGTTCCCGATCGGCGACACCCCCAAGCCGGCGATCCGCGAGGAGGCGGCGCGGCGCGGTCTGGCGGTGGCCGACAAGCCGGACAGCCACGACATCTGCTTCATCCCGTCCGGCGACACCCGGGCCTTTCTCGGTGCGCGTATCGGGGTACGTCCGGGCGCTGTCGTCGACGCCGCCGGCGCCGTCCTGGCCCAGCATGACGGGGTGCACGGCTTCACCGTCGGTCAGCGCAAGGGCCTGGGCATCGCCGGTCCCGGCCCGGATGGCCGGCCGCGCTACGTCACCGGCATCGATGCCGAGTCCGGCACGGTCCGGGTCGGGGGTGCGGAGGACCTCGACGTCTGGTCGCTGACCGGTGAGCAGCCGGTGTTCACCTCCGGGACGGCACCGGACGGACTGACCGACTGCGAGGTGCAGGTGCGCGCGCACGGCGGGATCGCCGCCGGGATCGCCGGCAGTGTCGACGGGCTGCTGCACGTCGCCCTGCGGACCCCGTTGCGGGGTGTGGCGCCCGGTCAGACGATGGTGCTCTACCGTCCCGATCCGGCCGGTGACGAGGTCATCGGCAGCGCAACGATCGTCGCCAACCGAGGACCCGCGCCCGACGCGTAGGTTTGGCCGGTGAACAGTTTCGCCGCGGCGACCGGAGTTGGCTCCTGGCCGGGAACATCGTCCCGGCAGGCCGCCGGTGTGATCGTCGGCGAACTGCCCGCGCTGCCGTACCTGCCGGAGTTGCCGGCCCGCGGGGTGGGCGCGGACATGATCGGTCGCGCCGGGGCGCTGCTGGTCGACATCGCCATCGACACCGTCCCGCGCGGATACCGGATCGTCGCCCGCCCCGGCTCGGTGGCCCGGCGGGCGGCGAGCCTCCTCGGAGAGGACATTGACGCCTTCGAGGAGGCCTGGGAGAAGGCCGGCGGGGCGCGCCCCGGTTGCACCGTGAAGCTGCAGGCGCCCGGTCCGGTCACCCTCGCCGCTTCGCTGGAACTGGGCAACGGCCACCGGGCGATCACCGACCCCGGTGCGCTGCGCGATCTGACGGCGTCGCTGGCCGAGGGGGTGGCCCGGCACCGGGACGAGCTGACCCGGCGGCTCTCGGTCCCGGTGATGGTGCAGTTCGATGAACCGCTGCTGCCGACCGCCCTGGCTGGCCGGCTGGCCGGGGTGACCGCGCTGACCCCGGTTCACCCGGTCGACGAGTCTGTGGTCGTGGGCCTGCTCGACGACTGCGTGGCCCGGATCGGCGGCGATGTCCTACTGCACAGCGCTGCGGCGGACCTGCCCTGGAATGCCCTGCGGCGCAGCAGAATCGGGGCGGTCTCGGTGGATTTCGGCACGCTGGACGCCGAGGCGCTCGACGGACTGGCTGAGTTCATCGACTCGGGCCGCAGCGTGGTACTGGGTCTGGTCCCCGGCGTCACCCCCGAGCACCCGCCGACGTTCGAGGACCTCGCCCGGGCCGCCGCCGCCGTCACCGACCGTCTCGGCTTCCCGCGCGCCGTGCTGGGGGAGCGGATCGGTCTCAGCCCGGCCATTGGGCTGGCCGACGCCACCGAAGCCTGGGCCCGCGCGGCGACGGGGTTGACAGTCCGTGCCGCCGCGTTGATCGCCGGCGACCCCGAGGCCATCTGAGGCGCTGCTGTCCTAGGCTGGTCACATGCCCGCTCCCTCAGCTGACGTTTTCGACCGCCTGCGTTCACTGGCCGCGATCGACGATCCCGATGCCCGCCCGACCCGGACGGTGGAGGAGATCTTCACCGGAAAGCCGATGGCGACGATCCCGGTAGGGACGGCCGCCGATGTGGAAGCCGCCGTCGCCAAAGCGCGTGTCGCGCAGATCGCGTGGGCCAAGCGCCCGGTCGCCGACCGACTCAAGATCGTCGAGCGCTACCGCGATCTGGTGATCAAGAACAGCGACTTCCTGATGGATCTGCTGCAGGCCGAGGCGGGTAAGGCCCGCTGGGCTGCGCAGGAGGAACTCATCGACCTGATGGCCAACGCGAACTACTACGCCCGCGTCTCCGCCGATCTGCTCAAGCCGCACCAGGTGCAGGCGCTGCTGCCGGGGATCGGTAAGACCACCGTCGGCTACCAGCCCAAGGGTGTGGTGGGGGTGATCTCGCCGTGGAACTATCCGATGACGCTGACCGCGTCGGACTCGGTGCCGGCCCTGATCGCCGGCAATGCGGTGGTCATCAAACCCGACAGCCAGACGCCCTACTGCGCACTGGCCTGTGCCGAACTGCTGTACCAGGCGGGTCTGCCGCGGGACCTGTACGCGGTCGTACCCGGCCCCGGTTCCGTCGTCGGCACCGCCATCCTGGACAACACCGATTACCTGATGTTCACCGGATCCACCGACACCGGCCGCCTGCTCGCCGAACAGTGCGGGCGCCGGCTGATCGGGTTCTCCGCCGAACTCGGCGGTAAGAACGCCATGATCGTGACCCGTGGCGCCGACCTCGACAAGGTGGCCCGGGCCGCCACCCGGGCGTGCTTCTCCAATGCCGGCCAGCTGTGCATCTCGATCGAGCGGATCTACGTCGAGGAGGGCGTCGCCGAGGAGTTCACCCGCAAGTTCGGTGAGGCCACGCGCGCCATGAAGCTCGGCACCGGCTACGACTTCTCCGCCGATATGGGCAGCCTGATCTCCGAAGGTCAGCTCAAGACCGTGTCGAACCATGTCGAGGATGCGAAAGCCAAGGGCGCCACGGTGATTGCCGGCGGCAAGGCGCGTCCCGACGTCGGGCCGCTGTTCTACGAGCCCACCGTGCTGACCGGCGTCACCGCCGATATGGAGTGCGCCGCCAACGAGACCTTCGGGCCCCTGGTGTCGATCTACCCGGTCGCCGACGTCGAGGAGGCGATCGAGCGGGCCAATGACACCGAGTACGGGCTCAATGCCAGCGTGTGGGCGGCATCGACCGCCGAGGGCGAGAAGATCGCCGCACGCCTGCGGTCTGGCACGGTCAACGTCAACGAGGGATACGCCTTCGCTTGGGGCAGCCTCAGCGCGCCGATGGGCGGCATGGGCACCTCCGGGGTGGGCCGGCGGCACGGCGCCGAGGGATTGCTGAAGTACACCGAGGCGCAGACGATCGCGACCGCCCGGGTGCTCAACCTCGACCCGCCGTTCGGCATGCCGCCGACGCTCTGGCAGAAGTCGCTGCTGCCGATGGTGCAGGCCGTCATGCGCCTGCCCGGACGCAAGTAGTCCCTAGCCGCCGCCGTCGTCGAACTCAGAGGTCGGCCGGAGGCGATAACCTCCCAGGGTGGCTGCCGACGACCCGGAGACCGATCCGATCGACCCGGATGTGCGCCGGCGATGGCAGGAACTGGCCGACGAGGTGCGCGAGCACCAGTTCCGCTACTACGTCAAGGACGCGCCGATCGTCTCCGACGCCGACTTCGACGCGTTGTTCAACGAACTCGCCGGCCTCGAGGCGCGCTACCCGGAAC
>JBFYOR010000030.1:0-2774 GCA_041303695.1 Mycobacterium sp.
GATCTCCGCCGGATTCACCGGCGAAGATGCTCTGCACATCTACCGGGTCCTGTTCGCGTACCTGCACGGCCATCTCCTCACCGAGTTGCAGGAAATCATTGAGCGACCCGAGGAAACCGACGATGTATTGCGCCTCGGCCTTCATCGCCTGGCGATCACCGAGTTCCCGAACGTGCGCTCACTTGCATCAGCACTCGCCTGCTACGACGGCGAGGGTGAACTCAACCGCGGCCTCGATCTACTGCTCCCCGGCCTCGAGTCGGCACTGACGACCGTGGATGCGGTAGAGGCGTAGAGAAGATAAACCGGACGGCTCGTCGGCGATATCCCGCATCGACGGGCACGCTCGGGCCTCGTGCAGGAGGCGACTGCAAATCACCGAGCGGGCGGGCTGCATCGGTGCGCTAAAAAGCGCCTTGCCTGGCGTCATCGCGTGCCAGAATTTCCGATCATGGAACCGATAATCATCATTTTGGGGGCTCTGGTCCTCATCGGCCTGATCTGGGCCGCCCTTCGCATCACCATCAAACGTGACCGGGCAACGATCAAAGCAGATATGGGCGAGCCGCATCAGGTCGATGCGTACAAGAAGAGGTGGGGAAGGCGACACTGAAGTCGAGAGTCCCGTCCACCTCAGACCCCGCGGCGCTCACAAGAACTCGTCGTCACGGGCCAGTTGAATCTGATTCTTGATCTCCCGGTAGGCCTGGACCCGCGCCATCACCGCGTCGGCCGCGGAGTCCATTGACGGGGCCTCCGGGCTGGCCTCAATCCCGTAGAGCATGGCACTCAGTTTGGAGTGCAACTCGGCTCGTTGCTCCGCCGTCCGGGCTTCCTCGCGCTCATTGCGCAGTGATTCGTCGATACGATTCGCCTCGGTTGCGCATTGGCCGATCAGCCGCACGCGTTCGACACCCGCACGCTCCAGTTTGGAGGCAGTGGCCTCTGCCTCGCCGAGGATTCTGCAATCGTCGGCGCTCGGGTTGTCCAAGGCCGACAGCTCGTCGGCGACCTTGCGCAGGGCGTGAGCCTTCCGGAACTTCTCGGCGATGCCCCTGATGTCGGCGGTGAAGTCCACATCCCCGAGCCACCCGGCGCGGGCGGCCTCGGATGCGACCACCTGCCTGACCGAGGCCCCTGCAGATTCGACTAGCGCAGCGTTCTTCGACCCGAGGACCTCAATGCGTTGTTGCTTGGCCTCGCGCGCCCGCTCCTCCCGTTGCCGCTGGTCGGCGGCCGCCTTAACTGCCTGCGCCGCGCGCGTCCGCTCTTCAGTCGCCGCCTTGGTCTTCTCGTAGGCGGTCGTCGCCCAGTAGAACAGCCCGACCACGGCGGCAATCGCCGCGATGACGCCCAGTCCGATCCAGACCGGTTTCGGGACCATCGCGATCAGCACCACGATGACGAAGAGCGCGCCGCCGACACCCGTGGCGCACCCGTCGTTGGAATCCTTGCTGCCCTTGGCCATTTGCCCCCCTGCCGGCTGTGCCTCCCCGAGGCCAGCCGGGTACCCGTGCTCAACTGATCGGCGAATGCTAACCGGACTCACCGACAACCTCGGGGTCGTGAACGTGGTCAGTGCCGGAACAGCCCGCGGGGCTGACGGATGTTCACTCGCGGTGCGGTGTGAGTATGACGACGGGAATCACGCGGTTGGTGCGCTGCTGGTAGTCGATGAAGTACGGGTACATCTCGACAAGCCGCCGCCACAGATCCGGGCGTTCGTCGGCCGTGGCAAGTTCGGCCTCGACAGTGAAAGAGTCGCTGTTCACCTGCGCGACAGCGCGGGGATGAGCCTGCAGATTGCGCCACCAGGACGGGTCGGTATCGCTGCCGGCGTAGGCAGCGGCGATCACGAGTCGCTCGCGATCCCTGATGTAGATCAGCGGGACGGTCTGTGCCTTTCCGCTTCTGCGGCCTGTCACCGTGAGCAGCATCGTCGGGTACTTGCGACTCTGTGCGGAACCGCGGGTCAACCGGTACAGCGCCGCGTGCAGGTTGCTGAACGTTCGAGTCACGGGACGCATCGACGGTCGGCTGAGGATGCGTCCGGCGGCGGCGAAGGCCGCAGATTTTCCCGGCTGGCTCGTCATCAATGGTGGCTCTTCCTCATGATGCAACCAGATGTGTTCTGAGACCGATGGTACTAGGGATGGCCCCCGACGCTTCAGGTGGCGGCGAGCGCCTCGCGTTGGATGGCGACCCAGGCGATGATCTTGCCGGCGTCCTTGAGCGGGAACATCCGCCAGTTCATGATGAACGGCGTTCCGTCTTTGCGGTAGTTGACGGCTCGGCCCTCGAACCGTCCGCCGGCATTGAGCGTCGCGCTGATCTTCTCGATCACCTTCCGGTCGGTGCCGGGGCCCTGCAACATTCGCGGATCCTTGCCTATCACCTCGGCCGGGTCGTGTCCGGTCAGCTTCTTGAAGGCCTTGTTCGCGTAAATGATCCGCCCCCGGGCCGAGGCATCCGTGACCAGGATGGAATCGAAACTGTTGTCCGCCAGCAACTTCAGCATGGTCAAACCACCCGTTTCTGAACCCAGCGCATCTACCAGGGATGAAGCCATGGCAATTCTCCTGCCGTCGTTGTCGGCTGCATGGCCAACACTGGTACCGACCCTACGCGTCATCTCGGCCAGCCCTGCGCAGGGCAGCCGGGGGTGGTCACACTCGGCGGCGGCAGTCCCAACACCGTCAGCGAGGGAACGCGGTAGCCGCTCAGGTGGGTCAGCTGCCGACGAAGCCTTTCCAGTTCGACATGTAGTCCAGGAA
>JBFYOR010000031.1:0-3060 GCA_041303695.1 Mycobacterium sp.
ATCCCGTCCCGGTGCCGCCGGTGCCGACGGATGCGGTGCCGGCACCCGAGCAAGCCGTGGCAGCACCCGCCGATCCGGCCGCCCCGCCGCCGCCTCCGGTCGGCCCGCCGGGAGTCCCGGAGATTCCGAACCAGACCTACGGTTCCGGCAAGTCCGGCGGGGGGGTGTTCGGAACGCTGATGGACTTGTGGGATCAAGTCCAGAACCCGTCCTTCACCGCGGATGAAATCTATGGGTCAGGGGTCGTGACGGTGCCGCCCCCGGGGGCGGGACCCGCACCTGCGCTGCCGCCCGGATATGTGTCGACCAGCGCGCCGGGGCCTCAAACTCCGGCGACGTCGGCAGGCGCCGGCGGTGGGTCCGCGACCGGACGGCCGGCCCTGCCGCCGGGCTACTACCCGCTCGATGGGCCGCCGCCGCCCTGGTTGGCCAACCCGGGAACGCCACCCGAGGCCGCTCCGGGTTCGTAGCCAACAGGCCAACATTGTCACCAATGCACCCACTGGCAACATCCGCCACATGAGTTGACGCGGTTATCCGCTCGCTGCTCTATTTTCTCCAGGTGACTTTCTCTTCTTTCGGCGTGGTTGCCCGGTGGGCGGCTCAGCTGCTGCCCGTTGTCGTTGTTGTCGCACTGGGTTGCTCGGCAGTCCTCGTACAGCCCGGACCGGCCCCGGCGGTGCGCTTGGCCTCTGAGGCCAACCCGTTGGCCGGCCGGCCGTTCTACGTCGATCCGATCTCGCGGGCGATGGCCGCGGCGAAGAGCGCCAACCCGCCGAGTCCCGAGCTGACCACCATCGCGAACACCCCGCAGGCGTACTGGCTTGATCACGCGTTCCCGGCCGCCACGGTGACAAACACCGTGTCGCGATACGCCGGTGCGGCCCAGGCCGCCGGCGCCATGCCCATCCTGGCGCTCTACGCGATCCCGCATCGCGACTGTGGAAGCTTCGCGGCGGGCGGATTCGGCTCCGCCGCCGGCTACCGCGGCTGGATCGACGCTATCGCCTCCGGTCTGGGCGCCATGCCGGCCGCGATCATCCTCGAACCCGATGCGCTGGCGATGGCGGACTGCCTGTCGGGCGATCAGCGCCAGGAACGCTTCGACCTGATCAGCTACGCCGTGGACACCCTGACCCAGAACCCGGCGGCGGCCGTGTACATCGACGGCGGCCACTCGCGGTGGGTCAGCGCCGAGGTGATGGCCGAGCGTCTCAATGCTGTCGGTGTGGACCAGGCCAGGGGTTTCAGCCTCAACATCACGAACTACTACACCACCGAAGAGGAAATCGGTTACGGCGAGACGATTTCCGGCCTCACCAACGGATCGCACTATGTGATCGACACCTCGCGCAACGGGGCCGGACCGATACCCGACGCCCCGCTGAGTTGGTGCAACCCGGACGGCCGGGCGCTGGGCGTGGCACCCACCACGGCCACCGCGGGCGCGCATGCCGATGCCTACCTGTGGCTCAAGCGGGTTGGCGAATCCGATGGGGCATGCGACCGCGGGGATCCCCCTGCGGGCCGCTTCGTCAATGAACTCGCCATCGAACTGGTCCGCAACGCCGGACAGTAGGGATTCCTAGCGGAATCTCAGTGGGCGGTGCTCGGCGAGGGAGTCTCGTGCCCGCCCTTGGACCGCCGGAACGGCAGGTGCTCCACCACCGTGACGATGATCAGGCCGACCACTAACCCGACCAGTGCCGAGGCCAATGTGTTGGCCACCCAGCCGAGCACACCTCCCACGCCCGGCACGCCGTGTACGAGGTGCTCGACGTCGTGTACCAGGTGGTAGGGCGTCGTCCAGCCCAACTCGTCGAATCCGACCAGCAGGATGTGCCCACCGACCCACAGCATGGCGGCGGTGCCGATCACCGAAAGCCAGGACAGGACTTTCGGCATGCCGGCCACCAGCATTCGGCCGAGGCGCTGCAGTGTTCGTGAGGGTCGCCCGGCGAGCTTGAGTCCGATGTCGTCCATCTTCACGATGAGCGCCACGACCCCGTAAACCGCAACCGTGATGCCCACGCCGACGACGGCCAGGATCACCCCGCGGGACACCACCGGTTCGTTGAGAACCTCCTTCAGGGCGATCACCATGATCTCGGCCGACAAGATGAAGTCGGTGCGGATCGCCCCTTTGATCGTGGTCGCCTCGGCGTCGGGCCCGAGTTGTGCCGCCGGGGCATCGTGATCGTGATCGTCGTGGCGCAAGGCGTGGACGATCTTGTGGGCGCCCTCGTAGGCCAGGAAGCACCCGCCGAACATCAGGATGATCTCGACGATGATCGGGGCGATGCTGCTGAGCAGCAGGGCGGCCGGAAGGATGATCAGCAACTTGTTGCGCAGCGAGCCGATCGCGATGCGTCGAATGATGGGCAGTTCGCGCTCGGCTGCCAGCCCACGCACATAGGCCGGTGTGACCGCGGTGTCGTCGATCACCACCCCGGCGGCTTTCACGCTGGCCTTGCCCGCCGCCGCGCCCACGTCGTCGATCGAGGCGGCGGCAAGCTTTGCCAGCGCGGCCACGTCGTCCAGCAACCCGACCAGACCGCCTGCCATCCCGGCTCCTTTGCTCGGCGTCGACGTCGCGGACTTTACCCGCCGATGCCCGGCATGGCGGGTCGGCGGGAAGGATTGGCGGGTCCGGGTAGTTGTACCTGCCATGACCGCGCGAATCGACCTGACCATTGACAACGGAATCGACGCCGAGGCCCGTGGCCGTATCACCGAGGGCCTGGCGCACCTTCTCGCCGATACCTACACGCTGTATCTGAAGACGCACAAGTACCACTGGAACGTCACCGGCCCGATGTTCCAGACCTTGCATCTGATGTTCGAGACCCAATACAACGAACTCGCGCTCGCCGTCGATCTCATCGCGGAGCGGATTCGGGCGCTCGGCGCCAAGGCGCCCGGTAGCTACACCGAGTTCGCCGCGCTGACCACCATCGGGGAAGGCCCGGCAGTCAGCACCGCCACCGAGATGATCCGAGACCTGGTCGCCGGACAGGAGGCTGTGGTGCGGACCGCGCGCACCCTGTTCCCGGTCGTGGA
>JBFYOR010000032.1:0-2584 GCA_041303695.1 Mycobacterium sp.
ATGTCCTCCACCGGAGCCGATTACGCATCCGCCCTGGCCGATGCCAGCGCGCTGGGCTACGCGGAGGCTGATCCCACCGCCGACGTGGAGGGTTACGACGCCGCGGCCAAGGCGGCGATCCTGGCCTCGATCGCCTTCCACACCCGGGTCACCGCCGACGACGTCTATCGCGAGGGCATTACGAAGGTTTCACCCGCGGACTTCGAGGCCGCCCGGGCGCTGGGCTGCACCATCAAGCTGCTGGCCATCTGCGAGCGCATCACCACCCCATCTGAAGAAGGCCCAGGCCAGCAACGGGTTTCGGCCCGGGTGTACCCGGCGTTGGTCCCGTTGGAGCACCCACTGGCCACCGTCAACGGCGCCTTCAACGCGGTGGTCGTCGAAGCCGAGGCGGCCGGGCGGCTGATGTTCTACGGCCAGGGTGCCGGCGGTAATCCGACCGCCTCGGCGGTGATGGGCGATCTGGTGATGGCCGCACGCAACCGGGTTCAGGGCGGCCGCGGGCCGCGGGAGTCCAAGTACGCCGAGTTGCCGATCGCGCCGATGGGCCTGATCCCCACCCGCTACTACGTCAGCATGACGGTCAAGGACCGCCCGGGCGTGTTGGCCGCGGTGGCAACCGAATTCGGGAAGCGCGAGGTGAGCATCGCCGAGGTCCGCCAGCAGGGCCTCGTCGATGAGGAGACCGGCCGGTTGACCGGGGCCCGGATCGTCGTGGTCACCCACCGCGCGACTGACGCTGCCCTGTCCGAGACGGTGACGGCGCTGGCCGGGCTGGATGTGGTCGACGAGGTCACCAGCGTTCTGCGGATGGAGGGAACCAGCGAATGAGCGTTACCAAGCCCGCCGTCCACACCCCGTGGCCGGGACTCATCGAGGCCTACCGCGACCGGTTGCCGGCGGCGGCCGGGTGGACGCCGGTGACACTGCTGGAGGGTGGCACACCGCTGGTGCCCGCACTTCGGCTGTCCGAGAAGACCGGCTGCACAGTGCATCTCAAGGTCGAGGGCCTCAACCCCACCGGGTCGTTCAAGGATCGCGGCATGACGATGGCGGTCACCGAGGCAGTGGCCCTCGGCAAGCAGGCGGTGCTATGCGCGTCGACAGGCAACACCTCGGCCTCGGCCGCGGCCTATGCCGCCCGGGCCGGCATCACCTGCGCGGTGCTGATCCCGCAGGGCAAGATCGCGATGGGCAAGCTGGCTCAGGCGGTCATGCACGGCGCCAAGATCATTCAGATCGACGGCAACTTCGACGACTGCCTGGAACTGGCCCGCAAGCTGACCGCCGACTATCCGACCATCTCGCTGGTCAACAGCGTCAACCCGGTGCGCATCGAAGGCCAGAAGACCGCCGCCTTCGAGATCGTCGACGCGCTGGGGACCGCTCCGGACGTGCACGCGCTGCCGGTGGGCAATGCCGGGAACATCACCGCCTACTGGCGGGGATACACCGAGTACCACCGCGACGGGGTTACCGACAAGCTGCCCCGCATGTTGGGCACCCAGGCCGCCGGTGCGGCGCCGCTGGTGCTGGGCCACCCGGTGAGCCGTCCGGAAACCCTGGCCACCGCGATCCGCATCGGCTCGCCGGCGTCCTGGGACGGCGCGGTTGCCGCGAAGGAGGACTCCGGGGGCGCATTCCTGGCCGCCACCGATGAGGAACTGCTGGCCGCCTACCGACTTGTCGCCCGCGAGGAGGGCGTCTTCGTGGAGCCGGCTTCGGCCGCCAGCGTTGCCGGTCTGCTCAAGGCGGTCGAGGACGGCTGGGTCAAGCGGGGTTCTACGGTGGTCTGCACGGTCACCGGACACGGTCTGAAGGACCCCGACACCGCGCTGCGGGATGTACCGGACGTCACCCCGCTGCCGGTCGACCCGGCCGCGGTGGTGGCCGCGCTGGGGCTTGGCTGAAAGGCTTTTCGGTGACGCTGACCCTACCCGCCGGGCTGGTCTCCCGTGTCTCGGTGGCCGCCTCCAGTGCCAATCTCGGACCCGGCTTCGACTCGATGGGACTTGCCCTGGGCCGCTACGACGATCTCGTCGTGGAGACCGCCGCCGACGGCCTCGTGATCGAGGTCGAGGGACAGGGCGCAGGGGAGGTCTCCGGCGGCCAGGACCATCTGGTGGTGCGTGCCGTCCGCCGTGGTCTGGCGGCGCTGGGAGCCGAAGCGACCGGTCTGATTGTCCGCTGCCGCAACACCATTCCACACTCGCGCGGCCTGGGATCGTCGGCATCGGCCGTCGTCGGCGGCCTGGCGATCGCGAACGGCCTTGTGGCGCAAGCGGATCTGGAACCGCTGAGGCAGGCTCAGTTGATCCAGCTGGCCGGGGAGTTCGAGGGGCACCCGGACAACGCTTCCGCCTCGATCCTTGGCGGTGCGGTGGTCTCCTGGACCGAGGCGCAGGCCGGCGTCGGCGGCACACCCGGCTACTTCGCCGCCCCGTTGCGACTGCACCCCGACATCCGGCTCTTCCCGGCCATCCCCGACGTGCGGTCCTCCACCGCGGAGACCAGGGCGGTGCTGCCGGAGAAGATCACCCACACCGATGCCCGGTTCAATGTCAGCCGGGCGGCGTTGCTGGTA
>JBFYOR010000033.1:0-7686 GCA_041303695.1 Mycobacterium sp.
GTGTTGAAGACGAACTCGAAAGGCCGCCAGAGCGTGCCGATGCGCTCGGTGTGGATCCAGAACTGGTAGATCAGGCTGATCGAGAAGCTGGTGAACACCATCCACGGCGGAACGCCCAACAGCGGCAACGGCATCCACATGATCAGCTCACCGCTGTTGTTCCACTTCTGACGCAGCGCGGTGGCGAAGTTGAAGTAGCGGCTGGAATGGTGGGCCTGGTGGGTGGCCCAGATCAACCGGACCCGGTGCGCGATCCGGTGGTAGGCGTAGAACAGCACATCCACCCCGACCAGGGCGATCACCCAGGTGTACCAATCCCGCGGGGACAGTTGCCAGGGCGCGACGTATGCGTACAACGCGGCGTACCCGAGCAGGCCCACGAACTTCCAGGCCCCCATCGTCGCCACCGACACCAGGCCCATCGAGATCGAGGCCCGGGCATCGGGGCTCAGATAGGAACCGGGGGCCGGCTGGTCGGGTTGGGAACCGGGTTGGGAATCGGACTCCTCGAGTTTGCGCGCCGCCGCCCATTCGATGGCCAGCAGCAGCACGAAGAAGGGGATCGCGAACAGCACCGGATCGCGCATCGGCGCGGGCAACACTGACAACGCCTCGGCAAGTCGATCCACCTGAACACCTCCCGGCGGGAATTCTAGTCCGGCGATATCGTCATCACCCATGCGGAGATGGCTGCTGTTGCTCGGCGCGATCGCCACCGAAGTCACCGGCACCCTGTCGCTGCGCGCGTTCCAGGACCACCGGGGCTGGCTGGTGCTGGTCGTCATCGGCTACGTCACCTCGTTCCTGCTGCTGGCCAGGGTGCTGCGACTCGGCATGCCGATAGGGGTCGCCTACGGCATCTGGGGCGCGCTGGGCACCGCCATCACCGCCGTGCTGGGCTCGGTGATCTTCGGCGATCCCTTCACCACGGCGGTCGTCGCCGGAATCGCGCTGATCATCGGCGGGGTGCTGCTGGTTGAGTTCGGATCGCATCCGCCGAAGCCGGTCACGCCGTGATGTGGCTGACGCTGGCCGGCGGAATCATCCTGGAGGTGTGCGCCACCCTGGCGATGCGGGCCTCGGACGGATTCCGGAAGCGGGGGTGGGTCCTCCCGGTGGTGATCGGCTACGTCGCGTCCTTCTCGCTGGTGTCGATGACGCTGTCGATGGGCATGCCGGTGGGGATCGCCTACGGGGTGTGGTCGGCCTGCGGTGTCGCCCTGGTCGCAGTGCTGGGAAAGCTGCTGTTCGACGAACCGCTCACCCCGTTGATGGTGGCAGGCATCGCGTTGATCATCGGTGGCGTGCTGACCATCGAGTTGACCGGCTCGGCCGGCTGATCCCCCGCGGGGGCCTCGGCGACAGAGCAAGATGGCTTCCATGGCTGATCCGTCGTTGACCGCACTGGCCGAGCGGCTGGGTGTTGCGTGTGCCTATCACGACTGGGTCGGGAACTTCGTGACGGTGCAGGAGTCGACGGTGATCGCGGTGCTGGCCGCACTCGGGGTACGAGCCGACACCGACGAGGACTGTGCCGCAGCCATTTCGGCCCTGGACCGCCAACACTGGGCGCGCGCGCTGCCGCCGACGATCGTCGCCCGCTCCGGGGCCGAGGCATCGTTCTGGGTGCACGTCACCCATGGCGCGCCGGCGCAGGTGTGGGTGCGGATGGAGGACGGCACCGTCCGCGGCGATATCCGCCAGGCCGACAACTTCACCCCGCCGTTCGATCTGGACGGCCGGCAGGTCGGTGAGGCCACCTTCGTGTTGCCGGCTGATCTTCCGCTGGGCTACCACCGGGTGCACCTGCGGTCAGGGGACCAGGAGTTCGACACCCCGCTGATCGTCACACCGGCCTGGCTGGGTCTGCCGGAACGGATGGGCGGCCGACGCCTCTGGGGGCTGGCCACCCAGCTGTACAGCGTCCGCTCGGCAGGCTCATGGGGAATCGGCGACCTGGCGGATCTGGCCGATCTGGCGGTCTGGGCGGGTGCTGAGCATCAGGCGGGCTATGTGCTGATCAATCCGCTGCACGCGGCCGCGCCGACCAAACCCATGGAGCCCTCCCCCTACCTGCCGACCTCGCGGCGATTCGTCAACCCGCTGTACCTGCGGATCGAGACGATCCCCGAGTTTGCGGGGGTGTCCAAGCGCAGCCGGGTGGACAAACTGAAGGCCGGGTGTGTGGCCCGGGCGGCCAAGTCCGACATCATCGACCGGGACGGGGCCTGGGCCGCCAAACGCTCCGCCCTCGAGCTGGTCTACCAGGTCCCCCGGTCGGCGGGCCGACAGCTGGCGTTCGAGGCCTTCCAGCGCCGTGAGGGCACCGCGCTCGACGATTTCGCGACTTGGTGCGCGCTGGCCGAGGAGCACGGCGGCGACTGGCGGCGGTGGCCCACCGCGCTTCAGCATCCGGCCAACGCGGCGGTCGCCGATTTCGCCCGGGCCAACGAGCGGGCGGTGGACTTCCACCGCTGGTTGCAGTGGCAGCTCGACGACCAGCTGGCCCAGGCCCAGTCCCAGGCGCTGCGCACCGGTATGGCGCTGGGCATCATGGCCGATCTCGCCGTCGGGGTGCATCCCAGTGGGGCCGACGCCTGGTCGCTTCAGGACGTGCTGGCGCTCGGTGTCACCGCCGGCGCCCCACCCGATGAGTTCAACCAGCTCGGTCAGGACTGGTCGCAGCCACCGTGGCGACCGGATCAGCTCGAAGAGCTTGGCTACCAACCGTTTCGGGCTCTCATCGCAGCCGTCCTGCGACATGCCGGCGGGGTACGCATCGACCACATCATCGGGTTGTTCCGGCTCTGGTGGATTCCGGCGGGCGCACCGCCGACCCAGGGCACCTATGTCCGGTACAACCACGACGCGATGATCGGAATCGTGGCACTGGAGGCACACCGGGCCGGTGCGGTGGTGGTCGGCGAGGACCTCGGCACCGTCGAGCCGTGGGTGCGCGACTACCTGCGCGACCGCGGACTGTTGGGCACGTCGATCCTGTGGTTCGAAATCGACCCGGGCAACCGCGGACCACTGCCTGCCGAACAGTGGCGGGAGTTGTGCCTGTCGTCGGTGACCACCCACGATCTGCCTCCCACCCCGGGCTATCTGGCCGGTGAGCATGTCCGACTGCGCGGCGAACTCGGATTGCTCACCCGCCCGGCCGATGACGAACTGGCTGACGACCGCGCCGCGCAGGCCGCGTGGATGGCCGAGTTGCGACGGGTCGGACTGCTGGGCGCCGAAGCCGACGAGGAGGATGTCGTCATCGGGCTCTACCGGTATCTGGGCCGTACCCGCTCGCGCCTGCTGGCGCTGGCGCTCTCCGATGCCGTCGGCGAACGACGCACCCAGAACCAGCCCGGAACCACCGACGAGTACCCGAACTGGCGGGTGCCGCTGGGCGGGCCCGACGGTGCACCGATATTTCTGGAGGACGTCTTCACCGACCGCCGGGCCGCCACGCTGGCCGAGGCGATGAGGGCGGCGACCGACCCCGGATCCGCCTGATCCGTGGCTGTTCTCAGCGCGGGCCTGCTGCTCCATCGCGATGGTGAGCAAGCGGTTGAGGTGCTCATCGGCCATCCGGGCGGGCCGTTCTGGGTCCGCAAGGATGACGGGGCATGGTCGATCCCCAAAGGCGAGTACGCGCCCGGCGAGGATCCCTGGCAGGCAGCCCGGCGCGAGTTCGCCGAGGAACTCGGCTGTCCGGTGCCGACCGGGGAACCCGTCGACTTGGGCGTCGCCAAGCAGCCCAGTGGCAAGATTCTCACGGTGTTCGCCCTCGGTGCCGACCTGGACATCAGCCGGTTCCGCAGCAACACCTTCACGCTGGAATGGCCCAAAGGCTCAGGGCGGCTTCAGGAATTCCCCGAGTTGGACCGGGTCGCCTGGCTGCCCATCGAGCAGGCCCGCATCAAACTCCTCAAGGGCCATCGAGTCTTCCTCGACCGGCTGGCCGAACACGTGCAGGTCAAACCCTGATCACCGACAGGGTGGGACACGCGCGGGCAATCTGGTCGAAATCGGCATCCTGTGTGACTACGGGGAGTCCGTGCTCGATCGCGGTTGCCGCAATGAGGGCGTCGGTCAGCTTCACTGCCCGATGCACGCCGGCAGCTCGGCAGTCCGCAACGAGCCGAGCCCACGAAACCATCACCGCTTCACTGACCGGAATCGGATCGGCCGCGCGGGCCAACGCGAGCGTGTCGGCACGTCGTGCCCTGGTCTCCGAATCGCCCGCGTTGAGGACGCCGAGTTGCAGCTCGCCGATAGTGATGACCGAAAGTGCCACGCGCTCAGGCAGCTTCGCGGTGGTGCGGCCGCTCTCGCGCGCAATGAACACCGACGTGTCCAGCAGGCCCACTTCGGCCCCGTCCTGGCTCACAGGTCGCCGAGGGTCTGACCGGCAAGGTCATCGAGTTCGTCGGCCAGGGAAGCATCGGCCGAGCGTTCGACGAGCTCGGTGCGTAGTTGTTCTCCGGACAGCCAACGGGCGCGACGCCGATGCGGCACGATATCGGCGACCGGTTCCCCGTGAACTGTCAGCGTCACCCGCTCCCCCGCCCTGACCGCATCAATCACCTGGCTGGTCCGATTCCGCAGGTCCCGCACTCCGACCTCCATGTGCTACACCGTAGCACAAGTGTCTACTGTGCTACCCGTGTAGCACAACTGGGCGGGCCGGGATTGTGGTCAACGAACCCCTTGAGCGGCCTCCGCCAGGGCCTCCCGGGCGGTGCGCCTGCGCATCTCGATCGTGTCACCGATCTGCCGGGCCAGCCGGTGGTCTTGCTGGGCAACGGTATTCATCGCATCCCGGGACACCGCGACGATCGTGGTGTCGGTCAGCGCCACCATGCCGGTGATCATCCGCTGGCGGGTCAGCGATGTCCCGCCGATGAAGTCGCCCGCCCCGAGTTCGCCCAGCGACAACCGGCGGCCGTCCTCGGTATGCACGACCATCTCGATGGTGCCCCCGGTGATGAAGCCGATCGAATCGGGAATGCTGTTCGGCGACTGGATGGTCTCGCCCTCGGCGAAGGGCAGCAACCGGGCCCCGCCCAGCATCGTGGCGATGGCCTCGTCGCCGAGTCCCAGGGCGCGACCGGTCGCCTGGACCTGTTCGGCGACATAGGCCAGTTTGTTCTTGTTGCCGGATTTCACCCCGTCGAGGTGCAGACCGGACCGCTGGCCCGCGTACCAGGCCCGGTGCAGCAGCAGGGCGGTGGTTCCGCCTGCGTCGGCGGGTGAGGCGACGGGAACCGACACCTGGTAGCTGCCGGCGCCCGCGGCGATCACGGCTGCCGGCACCCCGGCCAGTTTGGCGGGCAATGCCTCGGCAACCGTCAGCAGCATCGCCTTGACGGCACCGGGCGGATCGTCGGAACTGAACGTCAGCGTTGCCTTCGCCTTGAAGTATTCGGCGGTGGTCCGGCTGAGATTGGTGAAGGAGTCCCCGGCCAGTGCGGCGTTCGGGACGATCTGCACGCCGTTGGCGGTATCGAGGTGTACCGCCCGCCAGTTCACCTCGACCACCCGACCCTTGCCGAACTTGGTGTCCAGCCAGTCGCCGATCCGGAACGGCTGCTCGAAGAGCAGCAGCAGACCGGAGATGACCGGGCCGACGGCGCTCTGCACGGCGAGGCCGATGACGATGGAGGTGACGCCGACCGCGGTGATCAGGCCGCCGATATTGGCGCCCCACACCCAGGACAGCAGGATCCCGATCCCGATGATGATCAGGACGAGCCGGCCCAGATCGACGAAGATTCCCGGCAGTCGTTCCCGCCAGCTGCCGGTGCGGGCATCGCCGAACAGCGCGGCGTTCGCTCCTGACAGCAGCAGCAGCATGATGAGGAATCCGACTACGGTAGCCGCGATCTTCGACCACGTCGGGTTGGCGTCGGCGGATTCCAGCTCCTGGAACAGGAGGTACACGGCACCAGCCGGCAGTACCCAGTTCCGCAGCAGCAGAACAGGTCTGGCGTAACCGCTACCTCGACGTTTCAGCATTCCGTGCAGCTCGCTGAGAACGAGCAGCGCCAGCGGCAGGCCGACGATGACCAGCAGGGCCGGCCAGAACCACGGCTGGCTGGTCACTGAACTCATGGGTGCGCCACTTTCGGTTTCCGCTTGCCGGTCATGCGTTCTGCCGGACGGGGATCTCGAGACGCCAGACCGTCTCGGTGCCCGCCGCACCGGTGATGGTGCCGGCTTCGCTGAACGGATAGATGCCCACCACCGCGTCCCGGACCCGTTCGCTGACAAAGATCCCGGCCGATTTGGTGGCCGCGTGCACCCGGTGGGCGAGGTCGACGGCTTCGCCCCACAGCGCGTAGATCGTGGAGCGCTCCCCGACCAGTCCGCTGGTGACCGGTCCGCTGTCGATTCCCACCCGCATGGTCAGTGCGGCGTCGTGCTGATCGTTGAACCGCGCCACGATCTCGGTGAGCTCCTTGGCGAATGCGATCGTCCTGCTGGCGTGGTCGACCCTGGGCACCACCAAGCCGCAGGTGGCCAGCAGTCCGGTGTCCTGCATGCTGCGGACCTGTTCGACGCCGTGCCGCTCGGCGGCTCCGTCGAAGGCCTCCACCAGCGAGTTGAGCATGGCGACGGACTCCTCTGACGGCAGTCTGCTGGACAGATCGTCGAACCCCAGCAACTGTGCATAGATCACCGACACATCGCGGTGTTGGGTGCTGATATTCGCCTCCCCCTCGCGGTAGCGCTGGGCCACCGGTTCGGGCATCAGACTGCTCAGGAGCTGATCGTTCTCGCGTTGTTGGGCGTCGATGAGTTGTTGTTTGGTCTGCAGGCTTGCGCTCATGTCGTTGAAGGCCGATCCGAGCTCACCGAACTCGTCCTTGGAGGTGATCGGAACGGTGACGCCGACCTCCCCGCCGGCGATCCGGCGCACGGCGTCGGCCAGGACCTTCACCGGCCGGGTCAGGAGCCGACTGAACAGCAACGCGAGCAGAGAAACCGCCAGCACGATCGCCGCGGTGGACAGGGCGATATTTCGGGCGAACCGGCTGACCGGCGCCAGCGCCTCCGACGTGCGGACCTTGGCGACGATCACCCAGTCCAGCCCGGGGAGGCTCAACGGCGCGTAGGAGACCAGCGATTCTTGACCGATGTAGTCGGTACCGGTGGCGACGCCGGACTGCCCGGCCAGGGCGCGATTGACGGGGAGAGTGTCCACCGGCTGCAACAGGATGCTGTCGCCGGTCTCCACCTGACGCTTGGCGACGGACTCGGGAGTGCCATTGGCCGTCACGTCTCGGACGTAGTCCTCCGGGCTGGTCATCAGTTCTCGGGAGATCGAGCGCATCAGCTTGTCGGGCCCCGCCAGATAGGTCTCGCCGGATTTGCCCAGCCCGTCTTTCTCCCAGCTGCTGTTGCCCGTCATCACCTTGTTGATCTCGTTGGGCCGAAGCTGTAGGGCCAGCGCACCGTAGATCCCGCCACCGTCACCGATCGGAGTGAGCACCCACGGTGTCGGCACACCGTAGGCGGGGGCGTAGTTCTCGAAATCGGTGACGATGACCTCATCGATCGATGTCGCCTGCATCGTCTTGCGGTAGGCGTCGGCGAACTTCGTTGTGCGGTAAGGACCGTCGAGGAGGTTGGAGCCCAGATCCACCCCCTTCACGGCGGTGTAGACGATATTGCCGTCGGTATCGA
>JBFYOR010000034.1:0-4054 GCA_041303695.1 Mycobacterium sp.
GGCACCCACCGTCCCGGCGAACTGCCAGTCGACGGAACCGCCCACGCTCGATTGAGCGGGGCGGGTCACGGGTCGGGCAGTCACGAGTCGGGCAGCGTGACGGACCGGCTCATGACCCACAGCCGCAGGTACGCAGGACCCCGGCCAGCGCATCAATCGCGGTGCGCCCCTCCATGCCGGCGTTGTTGGAAATGAAGGCGAAGGTCAGCACCCGGCCGTCCATATCCGTGACGATCCCGGCCAGCGAGTTGGTCTTGGTCAGCGACCCGGTCTTGGCGCGCAGCCAGCCGGCCGACGACTTCTTCGGGTCACCGGCGAGGAAACGCTCGGACAGCGTGCCGCTACCGCCGGCCACCGGCAACATGTCGATCATCGGCCTCAACACCGGCTGGTCCGGCCCGGCGGCCGCGTTGACCACCTCGTCGATCGTTTTCGAGGTGAGCAGATTGGCGACCGATAAACCGCTGGAGTCCACCAGGGAGGCGCCGGCCATGTCGATCTCGGCTGAGCTCAGCTTGCTGATGATCGCATCGACGGCCCCGGCGAAACTGGACGGCCGCCCGGTGGCCCTGGCCACCTCGCGCCCGATTGTTTCGGCCATCACGTTGTCCGACAGCACCATCATCTGACGCAGCCGCTCGATCAGCGGCGCCGACTGAACCGAGGCCAGCTGCCGGCCGCCTGCCGGGCCGGGGGCGAAGGTGACCTTGGCCGGATCCACCCCGAGGGCGACGGCCAGTGCGCGCCCGGCGTCCAGGGCGGGGGTTGGTGAACGCCGCGACTCCAGCGTGGTCGGCTGGATCCGTCCGGCGTCGAGCATCACCGACTGGATCGGCGAGATGTCACCACCGGCGATATCGGCGGGATCCCAGCCGGGAGCCAGGTCGGGTCCGGAGAACAGCGAGGTGTCCACCTGCACCGCGGTCGGCGTGACGCCACTGCGCCGGACCTGGTCGGCGAGCTCGGAGATCCGCGCCGCACCCCGGTACCAGGTCTGCTCACCGGGCGGCGCGGCCGAGAGAACCGGGTCACCGCCGCCGACGAGGACCACCACGCCCGGCATCCTGGTCGGGTCGGCCGCCTGAACCGTCGTCGTCACCCGGGCGTTGCGGTCCAGGGTGAGCAGCGCGGCGGCGGCGGTCAGGATCTTGTTGGTCGACGCGGGCTGCATCGGCAGGCCCGCGCGCTGCTCCCAGATCTGGGAGCCGGTCTTGGCGTCGGTGATCCGGCCGCTGAGATTGCCCAGGTTCGGGTTGGCGACCGCGGCGGCCAGCGCCGCCGTCATGCCCGCGGTGGTCGGCACGGCCGCGGCGTCGGTCACCGGAATCAGCGCCGGTTTGGAGGCCGCGGGAGGCCGCGGCGCCGGCACCGAAGCGTTGCTCTGGCCCCCCGAGGTCAGAAGAGCGGCAGCCGCAACCACCACTGCGACCAGCGCGATGACCGCTGTGGCGAGCACCACGTGACCGCGGCGCCGAGGTTTCCCAAACATGGCACTCCTAGTATTGCCTCTTATTGTGCCCAACGGGGCGGTGAGGATGCGAATCCCTCGTTAGGGTTCTTCCTGTGTCGCCACCGGGCGACCCGAGAGCTTTTGTGTCGCCACCGGGCGACCCGAGCGTAAGAAGGAGTCGCGCGGTGCAGTTCGACGTCACGATCGAGATCCCGAAGGGCCAGCGCAACAAGTACGAGGTCGACCACAAAACGGGTCGGCTGAAGCTGGATCGCTACCTCTACACGCCGATGGGGTACCCGGCCGATTACGGCTTCATCGAGGACACTCTGGGCGAGGACGGCGACCCACTGGACGCGCTGGTGCTGCTGCCGGAATCGGTCCACCCCGGCGTCCTGGTCGAGGCCCGCCCGGTCGGCATGTTCAAGATGGTCGACGACGCCGGCGGCGATGACAAAGTGGTCTGCGTGCCGGCGGGTGACCACCGCTGGGACCATATCCAGGACCTCGCCGATGTGCCCAGCCATGAACTCGAGTCGATCAAGCACTTCTTCCTGCATTACAAGGACCTCGAGCCGGGCAAGTTCGTCAAGGGCGCCGATTTCGTCGGGCGTGCGGAGGCCGAGGCAGAGGTCGAACGATCCCGGCAGCGTTTCGCGGCGGAGGGTCACTGACCAGCCGGATCGCTGTCCGGTTGAGAGTTTTCCTGCTCGTAACGTGCGGTAACGCCGACGTGTCATCGGTTTGGCGAAGATGCTGGTGTGTTGATGCACCAGGGAATCGGGCTTGACGCCTTCAACCAGCTGTCGTTGCGCAAGGCGGTACACGCGCTCTACGAATGCTGCAACAGCGTCACGATGGCCGGCGATCTGGCCAGCGGGCGTCCCTACCCCGACCACGACACCCTGTTCCGCCGTGCCGATGCGCTGCTGTTCGCACTCTCGGAGGAGTCGGTCGACGAGATCCTGCAGGCCTATCCCAAGGTGGGCAGCCGGCCCGGCAGTGCTCGTTCACACGCTGAGCAGTGCGCGCTGTGGGATGACCGCCCCGGGGTCATGCAGTTGCTGGACAGTTCGGCCCGCAGTTACGCCGAGAAGTTCGGCTTCGAATTCGTCATGCACGTCCGGGACCGCGCACCGGTCGCTGCGGTGATCGCCGCGATCGCCGACCGGATGCACAACGACACCGACACCGAGCGCAAAGTGGTGCTCAACGAGATCGCCAGACTCAACCGGAGCAGGCTTGAACGGATGCTCGGCCCGGAGGGCGGCTTCGACAACTGGGCCTGACGCCGCGGCTCATTGCGAATCGCTGATCCTGGTCTTGATGAGGCTGGCCACCATGGTCAGCAACAGCGTCAGGATGATCACCGCCAGACTCAGCAGGGTGGGGATCTCCGGTACCGCGACCCCCTCGCCGCCGTTGATGAACGGCAGCTCGTTCTCGTGCAGGGCGTGCAGCAGCAGCTTGATGCCGATGAAGAACAGGATGAACGCCAGGCCCTGGGACAGGTAGACCAGACGGTTGAGCAGATCGCCGAGTAGGAAGTACAGCTGCCGCAGCCCCATCAACGCGAACACGTTCGCCGTGAACACCAGATACGGCTCTCTGGTGAGGCCGTAGATCGCCGGGATGGAGTCCATCGCGAACAGCAGGTCCGTGGTGGCCAGGGCGACGATCACCAGGAACATCGGCGTCATCAGGCGCTTGCCGGCCTGCTTGACGTAGAGCTTCAGTCCGTGCCAGGTATCGGTGGTCTTGAAGTATCTCTTGGCGAATCGGACCACGGCGTTATCGGCGTCGTCGCTGTGGTCGGTGTCCCGGACCAGTTTCACCGCCGTGTAGACCAGGAATGCTCCGAAGATGTAGAAGATCCACGAGAACCGTTCGATGGCAACGGCTCCCAGCGCGATGAAAATGCCGCGGAACAACAGCGCAAGCACGATCCCGACCAGCAGTGCCTGCTGCTGATAGATCTTGGGGACCTTGAAGCTGGCCATGATGATGATGAAGATGAACAAGTTGTCGACCGAGAGGCTGTATTCGGTGAGCCAGCCGGCATAGAACTCCAGGCCGAACTGGCCGCCATGGAAGTGCCACACCCACAACCCGAACAGCACCGCCAAACCGACGTAGACGCTGAGCGCGACCACGCACTCGCGACGGCTCGGCTCATGCGGGCGGCGGGCGAAGACCAGGACGTCGATCAGCAGGATGGCCAGAGTGACCGCCAGGGTGATACCCCACTCCAGCCCGGACACATTCACGAAGCAGACCTCCGGCCCTCATCCTCTGCGCCGCAAGCTTCTCAGGCCCGGCCCGCCGGCGCGACACCGGGTGAGCGCCGAGACTCCGCCGGAGGGCGCGTGAGCCTAGGATTCTCAGACGTGGCGACGCCCCGGATTCCTGCGCAGTACCTGCTGGCGAACCACGCGCCATCACCACGAACGCTCGTCGACATTCTCCACGACACCGCCGCCCGGTATCCGGACGCGGCCGCGATCGACGACGGCGCCGTCCAACTGACCTACAGCGAGGTGATCGGGGACATCAGAGCGGGCTCCCGGTGGCTGTCGGCCCGTGGGATCGGCCGCGTCCGGATAC
>JBFYOR010000035.1:0-3161 GCA_041303695.1 Mycobacterium sp.
AGCCAGGCCTTGAGGTTGGTGCCCTCCCGGAAGGACCGGAACCCGGCGTAGGCCTTGACCATGGTTTCCTGCAGCAGATCCTCGGCGTCGGCCGGGTTTCGGGTCATCCGCAGGGCGCCGCCGTAGAGCTGGTCCATCAGCGGGATCGCGTCGCGCTCGAAGCGCGCGGTCAACTCGGCGTCGGACTCGGGGCCGGCTGGGCTCGGGCCCGGGTCGTCAGTGTGGGTCATCAGGGGAACACCGTCCCTTCTGTCGTGGCGCCACCAGACCGCTCCGGTCACCTTTCGGTGATCTTAGAGGTCGAGACCGCCCACCTTCGCTGAGCATCCGGGCGACCGGCATGGAATATTGGCTAGTTCAATGGACCTGCCCATCGCCCTTGCAATCTTCGCCATCCTGGTGCTGATCGCGACACTGGCCGCGTGGGGGCTGCGTCGGCGCGCATTGTTTCGTTCCGCGCTCGCACACCGCGGTTGGCAGACGATCCGTTCCGGCGACGAGACCACCGTGAGCCCTACCGGCGGCGACTGGACCCTCACCACGAGCCGGTCGTTCGCCGCCCAGATGTCACCTCCAAGTACCCGGGTGGTCGTCAGCACCTGGACAAGTCCAATCCCGCGCACGCCGGGACCGGCCATGGTCGCCGGCCCCGCTCCGCCCCCGGAGCTTCGGGACCTGACCGTGGCATTGCTCGGTTCGGCAACCCCGGCGATGACCCGTTGGCTGGGCATCGACCGGGTCAGCGGCGGCCGCCCACTGGTCCCGCTGTCCGAGGTCGATGACCGGTTACTGGCGTTCGCCACGGACGACTACCGCCCGATGGGTCAGCTCACCGGCGTCGCCGACGCGATCAGCGCCTGGTGTTCGGTCAACCGCTCCGAACGGGAGCAGCCCGCGGTGTCGATCGACGACACCGGAATCTGTGTCCGTGTGCGAGTCGACGTCCTGCGGTCGGTGCAGCAAATCGACGCGTTCGTCGAGTTGGGCCTGCGGTGCCGGGACAGCCTCGGCCCGCCCGTGGCGTAACGATGGCGCCGGAACTGTTCGCGGCCGCGGCAAAGATCATCATCGCCACGGTGCTGCTCTCGGTCGTCGCGCTGCTGCTGGCCCGCCGGGCGCTGCCCGGGCTTGTCAGCCGCCGTGACCGCGGCGGCGTCGTGGTCGTGTGCGGGGCGGTCACGGCCATGTACGTCGCGATCGCCGGCTTCCTGGCCTTCGCCGCCGACGATCACATGCAGGTGGCCGACGTGCCGCAGGTTTCCACCCGCGCCGAGTTCATCGACCGGCGCGATGCCGGCACGACGGCCGGCGGGGTGCTGCTGCAGGCCGCCATCAGCGAGCGGAATCCGGCCTCGGCCGACGGTGTCGTCGCCACCGTCGGGCGACTGCCCGACAGGTATCTGCTCGATCTCCCGGGTGGCCCGCCGGTGATCGCCGAGGGCATCACATCGGAGGGTCAGATGTGGGAATGGCCCCGCGACGCCTCCGGTGCGCCCGTGCTGCGCCGCGGCACCCCGGTGGTGGTCTGGGGAAGTCTGCAAAAAGGCATGGGCGCCGGCGGGCCGACATCGGCCACCGGGCTGTCGGAGGTACGGATGATCGCCGGCGGCGACATCGCCACTTTCCTGGCCGGCTACGTCCCGGTCGTCGAACGCACCGGCCGAGTGGTCCTCGGATTGGCGATGCTGAATCTGCTGCTGGCTGCCACCATGGCCGCGGTCGGTCTGACGACGCTGCGCCGCCTCACCCGAGACGGCACCGATGACCCGCCCAGGATCACGTGGCGGTCCGGCCCCCGGCGACGGTGACTGGCGGGCGTCCGCGTTCTAGGGTGACGTCATGTCCTTCAGCGGCAAGACCATGTTCATCTCCGGAGCCAGTCGGGGCATCGGCCTGGCGATCGCCAAGCGGGTGGCCGCCGACGGAGCCAACATCGCACTGGTGGCCAAGACCACCGAACCGCACCCCAAGCTGCCCGGCACCATCTACACCGCCGCCAAGGAGATCGAGGAGGCCGGTGGTCAGGCCCTGCCGATCGTCGGCGACGTCCGCGACGGCGACTCGGTGGCCGCCGCGGTCGCCGCGTGCGTCGAGCAGTTCGGCGGCATCGACATGTGCGTCAACAACGCCAGTGCCATCAACCTGGGCTCCATCGAGGACGTGCCGCTCAAACGCTTCGACCTGATGAACGGTATCGAGGTCCGCGGCACCTACGCGGTCTCGCAGGCCTGCATCCCGCATATGAAGGGTCGGCCCAGCCCGCACATCCTCACCCTGTCCCCACCGGTCCGGCTGGAGCCGAAGTGGCTGCGTCCAACGCCGTACATGATGGCGAAGTTCGGGATGACGTTGTGCGCGTTGGGGATTGCCGAGGAGCTACGGCACTACGGGATCGCGTCGAACACGCTGTGGCCGCGCACCGCGATCGCCACCGCCGCGGTGCAGAACCTGCTCGGCGGCGATGAGATGATGGCGCGCTCGCGTAAGCCGGAGGTGTATGCCGACGCCGCCTACGCGGTGCTGAGCCAGTCGGCGGGTGAGTACACCGGGCACAGCCTGCTGTGCGAGGACGTACTGCTGGAGGCCGGCATCACCGACCTGTCGGTGTACGACTGCATCCCCGGATCCGAACTCGGGGTGGACTTCTGGGTGGACAGCCCGAACCCGCCGGGTTACGTCCAGCCGTAGGGAACTTCGGCCGCAGTCCGCGGCCCCCGGTTGTCAGACGGCCGCGATATTATTCGAACATGCATTCGACGACTATCGACACCGCGGTCGGGCAGATCGACGCCGCCATCGATGTCCTCGAGTCGATCGACCTGTCCGGACTCAGCGCCGGTGACCTGGTCCGGCTGGCGGGCCGTTGCGAGAGGCTGGTCCGTCGGCAGGCGGTGGTGCGCGGTGACATCGTCGTGGAGGTCGGACGTCGCGCGGTCAGCGAGCTCGGTGGGGCGCCGCACAAGGTGCTGGCCGACTGGCTACGGATCAGTCCCGCCGAGGCGAGGCGGCGGGCAGCCGTAGCGGAGCCACTGGCCAGCCGGACCACCCTGACCGGAGAGCCACTTCCGGCCCGCCAGCCCGCGACTGCGCAGGCCTGGCGGGAAGGGGAACTCGACGTTGAGCATGTGCGGGTCATCGCCCGGTTCCTGGCCGAGTTGCCG
>JBFYOR010000036.1:0-5166 GCA_041303695.1 Mycobacterium sp.
CGCTGGCCACGTCCAGTCTCGAAGGCGCCGCCCCGGCGGCAACCAGGTGGGCGGCGAAGGAGGCAATCATCGCGCCATTATCGGTGCACAACCGTGGCCGCGGGACCCGCAACTCCAGACCGGCTGCCGCGCAACGCTGTTCGGCAAGCTCACGGAGCCGGGAGTTGGCCGCCACCCCACCGGCGATCAGCAGGGTGGAGACGCCCAGATCGGTCGCCGCCCGCACCGCCTTGGCGGTGAGCACATCGGCCACCGCCTCCTGGAAGCCGGCGGCGACATCGGCGACGGGCGCGTCCGGATGCGCCTCGACATAGCGGGCCACCGCGGTCTTGAGCCCGGAGAAACTGAACCCGTAGGGGGCATCCCGCGGCCCAGTCATCCCGCGCGGGAAGGCGATGGCGCCGGGGTCGCCGGTGCGGGCAAGGTCGTCGAGCACCCGGCCGCCGGGATAGCCCAGGCCGAGCAACCGGGCCACCTTGTCGTAGGCCTCCCCCGCCGCGTCGTCGACGGTGCTGCCCAGTTCGACGATGGGCCGGGCCAGCGAACGCAGGTGCAGCAGATGGGTGTGTCCGCCGGAGACCAGCAGTGCCACGCTCTCCGGTAGCGGTCCGTGGTCGTAGACGTCGGCGGCCAGGTGCCCACCGAGGTGGTTGACCGCGTAGAACGGCACCCCCCACGCTGCGGCGTAAGCCTTGGCGGCGGCTACCCCGACCATCAGCGCCCCGGCCAGGCCCGGGCCGATGGTGGCGGCCACCACGTCGGGCCGCTCGATTCCGGCGGCCGCGAGGGCGCGGCGCATGGTCGGAACGAGCGCCTCCAGATGGGCACGGGAGGCCACCTCGGGCACCACTCCGCCGTACCGGGCGTGCTCGGCCACACTGGAGGCCACCTCGTCGGCCAGCAGCGTCACGGTGCCGTCCGCATCGAGGCGCGCGATGCCGACTCCGGTTTCATCGCAGGAGGTTTCGATCGCCAGGATGGTGCTCATACCGGCTCCCCCCGTCGCATGGTGAAGGCGTCAGCGCCGCTGGCCCGGTAGTAGCGCCTTCGCAGCCCGACCGTCACAAACCCCAGATCGCGGTACAACTCGATGGCGGGTTCGTTATCCGTTCGCACCTCGAGGAATACCGCCGATCCCGCACCGGCCTGCTCAAGCAGCCGGGTCATCATGGCGCGGCCGATGCCGTGCCGCTGGTAAGCCGGATCCACCCCGATGGTGTGGATCTCGTACTCGAACGGCGGGGTACGCCCGAGTCTGGAGATCCCCGCATAGCCGACGAGGGCGCCGTCGGCCCGGGCCGCGACGTAGCGGTTGTGCCCGGCGGCGAGTTCCCGGACGAACGCCGCCTCCGGCCACGGGTCGTCACCGCCGAACAACACCGCCTCCAACTCCGCGCACCGGGCGGCGTCACGCCGGGTCAACGCGTCGTAGACGAGGTTCATCGGGCCCGCTCGGCCAGCGTCTTGGCGTCCGGGCGGCGCAGATACAGCGGCACCAGCGGCTCCGGATCGGGCCGCCAGTCGGCGACCGCGGCGACCAGACCCGCCGGGGACGGCAGCTGCGGCCCGATCGGCGGCAGGTCGAACAGCGCGCAGTGCGCCGGCGACCCAGCCACCCGTTCGGCGCCGTCGGCCGGCACATCGGCGGCGGCCGCCACGGCAGGACCGTCGAATCGGACACCGTCTCGGTAGCGGGCCCAGTACACCTCCCGGCGGCGGGCGTCGGTGACCACCAGCACCTCACCGGTGGTCCGGCCCCCGATGGCGTCCAGCGAGCACACCCCGTACACCGGCACCCCGAGCGCATGCCCGTAGGCGGCGGCGGTGGCCATCCCGACCCGAAGTCCGGTGAACGGTCCGGGCCCACAGCCGACCACCACCGCGTCGATCGCCTCCAGGCTCAGACCGCAATCAGCCACGGCGGCAACGATATTGGGGGTGAGCAGTTCGGCGTGAGCGCGGGCTTTCCCGTGCCCCTCGACACTGATCCGCTCGGCCAGCAGCTCGATCCGGCCGTCGTCGCCGCGGTGCAGCACCCCGGCGATGACCGCGGAGGTGGCGGTGTCGATGGCCAGTACGGTGCGCGCCGTCACCGGCTCCACCGCCAGGTCGCGGTCCGGGTCTCGCCGTCGGGCTGTCGGGCCAGGGTGATGCTCAGGTGGTGATCCGAAAGCCGCTCGGCCAGGCCCTCCCCCCACTCGACCACCGCGACCGCGTCATCGAGGTCGGTGTCCAGATCCAGCGAATCCAGTTCGGCCGTCAGGTCCGCGGCGCCATGGTCGAGCAACCGGTAGACGTCGACGTGCACCATCGCCGGCGCGCCCGCCCGGTTGGCCCGGTGCACCCGGGCCAGCACATAGCTGGGCGAGGTGACCGGTCCGTCGACGTCCATGCCCAGCGCGATGCCCTTGGCCAGAGCCGTCTTGCCGGCACCCAGCGGGCCGGACAGCACCACGACATCGCCGGCCCGCAATCCGCGGCCGATCCGCTCGCCGAGGGCGAGGGTGTCGGCCACCGTCGGCAGCGTGGCCGTCCCTGCCCGGGCGCTCACCTCAGTCACGGGCCCGGTCCCGCAGTCGCCGGGCGAAGGCGACCAGCCGCGACGGGGTGGCCCGCTCCACCAGTCGCACCAGGGCGTCGTTGATCACCTCGGGCCGCTCCATCATCACGACGTGGGCGGCGCCGGGGACGATCACCAGCAGCGAGTCCGGCAGCGCGGCGGCCATGTCCTCGGAGTTCTTGACCGGGGTGAGCAGGTCGCGGTCGCCGCAGGCGATCAGCGTCGGAATCCGGGCGAGTACCGGCAGGGCCGCGGTTTCGTTGTGCACCTCGAGTGCGTGCAGGAAGGCCACCAGGGTGTCGATCGGGGTGTCATGGATCATCGCCTCGTTGAACTCGACGACGCTGGGGCTGATGGTCTCGTCGCCGAAGGATGCGGTCCGCAGGATCGGCCGCAGCATCGACCGGGTCGCGCCCCGGGTGCGGTGCACGAGTTTGGGTGCATACCGGGCGGCGAAGCGCACCGCCTCCAGCGCCGGGTTATGCAGGATCTCCCCCAGTGGCGAGCGCGACACCCCCTCGGCGGCCGAGGAGATGATCGCGGCCCCGACGATGCGCCGGCCGTAATGCTGCGGGAACTGCCGGGCGTGGGACAGAACGGTCATACCGCCCATCGAGTGGCCCACCAGGACCACCGGCCCGCGCGGGACCATCACAGCCAGCACGGTGTCCAGATCGCGGCCCAACTGGTCGACGCAGTAGGTCTCGATCGGGGCGGTGCCGGACTGGCCGTGGCCACGCTGGTCGTAGAACACCATCCGGACCTGCTCGCCCCAGCGTTCGGCCAGCGCGGCGCGCTGAAAGTGGAACGACCCCATCCGCATGCAGAACCCATGGGCGAACACCACGGTCAGCGGCGCGGTGATCGGGCCCACCTCGCGCACCACCAGGGGTACACCGTCGTCAGTGGTGATCACGCAACCGCGGTCGGCCTCCAGGAGCGCGAAATCCTCGCCCTCGTAGGCGTCCCGGATGGCTTTGCGGTGCCGCAGTGCCCGGGCGGCCGAAACCCCCGCGGCGGTGCCGACCGCCGACAGCCCCGCGACGCCTGCCATCAGACCGGCTTTCTTGCCGGCGGTCATGCCGCTGTCGTCCGGGCGGGCCGGGCCCGGCTTAGCGGCCATCGGCGGCGGCTTCCCGGTACCGACGCAGCACCCGCCCGCGCGGGCTGGTGACCACCTCGTAGTGGATGGTGCCGAGCAGGTCGGCCCAGTCCTGTGCGGTCGGCTCTCCGGACCCGCCGGGGCCGAACAGGATGGCCTCGTCGCCCTCTGCCACATCGACGGCGCCGGGGCCGAGGTCGACGACGAACTGATCCATGCAGATCCGGCCGACGCCGGGTCGCAGCCGGCCGTTGATCAGCACGTCGATACGCCCACTCAGTGAGCGGTAGACGCCGTCGGCGTAGCCGATCGGCAGCAGTGCCACCGTGGTGTCCCGCTCGGCGATCCAGGCATGGCCGTAGGACACACCATCGCCAGGCGACAGCGACTTGACCATCGCCACCGGGCATTTCAGCGTCATAGCGGGCCGCAGCCCCATATCGCCGCGATCCGGGATGGGGCTCAGGCCGTACACCGCGATACCCGGCCGGACCATATCGAAGCCGAGATCGGGCCGGCTCATCGCCGACGGCGAATTGGACAGATGCGCCACCTCGAAGTCGATACCGCGGCGGCGTGCCTCGGCGAGCATCGCGGTGAAGCGTTGTGCCTGAAGGTCGTTGACCGGATTGTGCGGTTCGTCACCACTGGCCAGATGCGACATGATGCCGCGCACCCGGATCGCATCGGCAGCCACAGCACGCGCAACCGTGTCGAGTACACCGGGGTACTCCTGGACACTGACCCCGCTACGGTTCAGTCCGGTCTCGACCTTGATGGTGACCTCGGCGGTGCGTCCGGTGCGGGCCACCGCATCGAGCAGATCGCCGATCTGGCGGACCGAGGAGACACCGATCTGCACGTCCGCCGTCAGCGCCGGGGCGAAGTCGGTGCCCGGTGGGTGCAGCCAGGCCAGCACCGGGGCGGTGATGCCCTCGCGGCGCAGGGCCAGCGCCTCGTCGATGGTGGCCACACCGAGTTCGGCGGCCCCGGCGGCCAGCGCGGTCCGGGCTACCGCGCCGGCACCGTGGCCGTAGCCGTCGGCCTTGACCACCGCCATGACCTGCGCCGGGCCGGCGTGCTCGCGCAGCACCGCGATGTTGTGCGCGATGGCCCCGAGATCGACGAGTGCCTCGCCGCTGACGCCGGGAGGCGTCGGGTCGCCTGGGACGCCAGGCGGCGTCGGGTCGCCTGGGACGCTAGGCGGCGTCTGCGTCGACGGGGTCACCGATGTTGTGTGCATGTCCATGTCACCACAGTCGATTGTCCCAGATCGGCGCCCGGGGGAGTCCGGGGCGGGTCGGTGCAGGTCAGTGCGCGAAGTGTTCCTCGGTGAACTCCCCACCCGGCTTGATGGCGTCGAGCTTGGCCAGCACCGCCCGCAGGTCCTGGGACAGCGAGCGAGCCAGGTCGGCGGAGAAGCCCTCCCGCACCACCACCCGCAGCACCGCGACGTCCTCGGCGCCGTCGGGCATCGTGTAGGCCGGTACCTGCCAGCCGTAGG
>JBFYOR010000037.1:0-7899 GCA_041303695.1 Mycobacterium sp.
CGGAGATGGTGCCGAAGGCGTACACCCCGGTCAGCACGGTCAGGCCGAAGGCCAGCGAGACGCCGAGATAGCCGATGCCCACCGAGTTGTCACCGGCCGGATTGGCCGCGAACACCGCAGCGCCGCAGCCGCCCAGGACCAGCCAGAACGTGCCGATGAACTCCGCCGCGAGGCGATGCGTCATGGTTGGAGCAGTCACAGGGAACCCCTTCACCTGAAATGAATAATTCGACGGGGAGTTTCGCATCAGGCACGCCCCCGCCGCAGGGAATTGGGCCAGGCAAGATACTTAGCCTTGCCTAAGTTGGCAGGACGGCCCCGGCGAACATATCGTTTGTCCTACCTGTTGACACCGGAGAAGGTCGCCGTTCGCCGACGCACGGAGGAACCTGACGGGGCGCGGCGCTGTCGATGAGCCGCCGCGCGACATTTGAAGGGTCAGGTGCGTATGCCCAGTAGTGTCGGGCTCTACAACCCCGCGTACGAACACGACGCCTGCGGCGTGGCCATGGTCGTGGACATGTATGGCCGGCGCAGCCGCGACATCGTCGATCACGCGATCACCGCACTGGTGAACCTGGAGCACCGCGGCGCCGCCGGCGCCGAGCCCAACAGTGGTGACGGCGCGGGCATCATGCTGCAGGTGCCGGATGCGTTTCTGCGCGCCGTCTGCGCCGAACAGGGCGATTTCGAGCTGCCGGCCGAGGGTTCCTACGCCACCGGTATCGCGTTCCTGCCGCAGTCCTCCCGTGATGCGGCCGCCGCCTGCGAGGCCGTCGAGCAGATCGTCGAGGCCGAGGGACTGACCGTTCTCGGCTGGCGCGACGTACCCACCGATGACTCCTCGCTGGGCGCACTGGCCCGCGATGCCATGCCGACCTTCCGTCAGGTTTTTATCGGCTGGGGCGAGCGAAGCGACGGGAAGGACGTGAGCGCCTCCGATATGGATCTGGAGCGCCGCGCGTATGTGATCCGCAAGCGCGCCGAGCACGAGCTGGGCACCAAGGGCCCCGGTCAGGACGGCCCCGGTCGCGAAACCGTCTACTTCCCAAGCCTTTCCGGCAAGACCATGGTCTACAAGGGCATGTTGACAACCCCTCAGCTGAAGGCCTTCTACCTCGATCTGCAGGACGATCGGATGGAAAGCGCGCTGGGCATCGTGCACTCGCGGTTCTCCACCAACACCTTCCCGTCCTGGCCGCTGGCACATCCGTTCCGGCGCATCGCCCACAACGGCGAGATCAACACCGTCACCGGCAACGAGAACTGGATGCGGGCCCGCGAGGCGCTGATCGACACCGACGTCTTCGGTGCCAACGTCGAGAAGATCTTCCCGGTCTGCACGCCCGGCGCGTCGGACAGCGCACGTTTCGATGAGGTGCTCGAACTGCTGCACCTGGGCGGGCGCAGCCTGCCGCACGCCGTGCTGATGATGATCCCGGAGGCCTGGGAACGCAACGAGTCTCTTGCTCCGGCGCGGCGCGCGTTCTACGCCTACCACGGCGCGCTGATGGAACCCTGGGACGGACCGGCGTCGGTGTGCTTCTCCGACGGCACCGTCGTCGGCGCCGTCCTGGACCGCAACGGCCTGCGGCCCTCCCGGATCTGGGTCACCGATGACGGCCTGGTGGTCATGGCTTCCGAGGCCGGTGTGCTCGACATCGATCCGGCCCATGTCGTCAAGCGGATGCGCCTGCAGCCGGGGCGGATGTTCCTGGTCGACACCGCCCAGGGCCGGATCATCGACGATGAGGAGATCAAGGCCGAACTGGCCGCCGAACAGCCCTATGCCGAGTGGCTCCAGGCCGAGCAGTTCCACCTCGACGATCTGCCCCAGGGCCCCTACATCCGGATGCCGCACCACCGGGTGGTGGCCCGCCAGCAGGCCTTCGGCTTCACCTACGAGGAACTCAACCTGCTGGTCGCGCCGATGGCGCGGACCGGTGTCGAGGCCCTCGGTTCGATGGGCACCGACACCCCGATCGCGGTGCTGTCCTCACGTCCGCGGATGTTGTTCGACTATTTCCAGCAACTCTTCGCCCAGGTGACCAACCCGCCGTTGGACGCCATCCGCGAGGAGGTCGTCACCAGCATCTCGGCCACCCTCGGCCCGGAGCGTGACCTGCTCAACCCAACGGCTGAGTCGTGCCACCAGATCCTGCTGCCGCACCCGATCCTGCGCAACCACGAGCTGGCCAAGCTGGTCAACCTCGACCCCGACGACGAGGTCAACGGCCACCGGCACGGTATGCGCGCTGCGGTCATCCCGTGCCTGTACCCGGTGGCCAAGGGCGGTGCCGGCCTGCGCCGGGCCCTCGACGACATCCGCGCGGCGGCGTCGCACGCCATCGCCGGTGGCGCCCGGATCCTGATCCTCTCGGACCGGGAGTCCACCGCGACGATGGCGCCGATCCCGTCGCTGCTGTCGGTGTCGGCCGTTCACCATCACCTGGTCCGGAAACGCACCCGCACCCAGGTCGGCCTGGTGGTCGAGTCCGGTGATGCCCGCGAGGTGCATCACATGGCCATGCTGATCGGCTTCGGCGCCGGCGCGGTCAACCCCTATATGGCCTTCGAGTCGATCAGCGACATGGTGGACCGTGGAGTCCTGGGTGGCCCCACCGAGTCCCTGGACCGCGACAAGGCGCTGAACAACTACATCAAGGCCGCCGGCAAGGGTGTGCTCAAGGTGATGTCGAAGATGGGCATCTCCACGGTGGCGTCCTACACCGGTGCACAACTGTTCCAAGCGATCGGCATCTCACAGGCCGTGCTCGACGAGTACTTCACCGGGCTGAACTGCGCGGTGGGCGGGATCGATCTCGACGATATCGCCGCCGACGTCGCGGCCCGCCACCAGTTGGCCTACCTCGACCGCCCCGACGAGCGCGCGCACCGCGAACTCGAAGTCGGCGGGGAGTACCAGTGGCGCCGCGAGGGCGAGTACCACCTGTTCAACCCGGACACGGTGTTCAAGCTGCAGCACTCCACCCGCACCGGGCAGTACTCGATCTTCAAGGAGTACACCGCGCTCATCGACGATCAGAGCGAGCGGATCGCCTCGTTGCGCGGCCTGCTGGCGTTCAGGCAGGGCGCCCGCCCGCCGGTGCCGATCGAGGAGGTCGAGCCGGCCAGCGAGATCGTCAAACGGTTCTCCACCGGCGCGATGAGCTACGGCTCGATCTCGGCCGAGGCGCACGAGACCCTGGCGATCGCGATGAACCGCCTTGGCGCGCGCTCGAACTCGGGTGAGGGCGGTGAAGCCGTCAGCCGATTCGAGCCCGATGCAGGAGGCGACTGGCGCCGCAGCGCCATCAAGCAGGTGGCCTCCGGCCGGTTCGGCGTCACCAGCCACTACCTGACCAACTGCACCGACATCCAGATCAAGATGGCCCAGGGCGCCAAACCCGGTGAGGGCGGCCAGCTTCCGGGCCACAAGGTGTACCCGTGGGTGGCCGAGGTGCGGCACTCCACGCCGGGCGTGGGACTGATCTCCCCACCGCCGCATCACGACATCTACTCGATCGAGGACCTGGCGCAGCTGATCTACGACCTCAAGAACGCCAACCCGCAGGCCCGGATTCACGTGAAACTGGTCAGCGAGAACGGTGTCGGCACCGTCGCGGCGGGTGTCTCCAAGGCGCACGCCGACGTGGTGCTGATCTCCGGGCACGATGGCGGCACCGGCGCCACCCCGCTGACATCGATGAAGCACGCGGGCGCGCCCTGGGAACTGGGCCTGGCCGAGACGCAGCAGACGTTGCTGCTCAACGGACTTCGCGACCGGATCGTCGTACAGGTCGACGGTCAGCTCAAGACCGGCCGGGACGTCGTGATCGCCGCGTTGCTCGGTGCCGAGGAGTTCGGCTTCGCGACCGCGCCTCTGGTGGTCTCGGGCTGCATCATGATGCGGGTCTGCCACCTCGACACCTGTCCGGTGGGTGTGGCCACCCAGAACCCTGTGCTGCGTCAAAAGTTCACCGGCAAGCCCGAATTCGTCGAGAACTTCTTCATGTTCATCGCCGAAGAGGTCCGTGAACTGATGGCAAAGCTGGGTTTCCGGACCGTGAACGAGATGGTCGGCCACGTGGATGCGCTGGACACCTCGAGGGCGGCGGCGCACTGGAAGGCCCGCAAGCTGGATCTGGCCCCGGTGCTGCACGAGGCGGAGTCGGCGTTCATGAACCAGGACCTGTACTGCAGTTCCCGCCAGGACCACGGCCTGGACAAGGCGCTGGATCAGCAACTGATCGTGCGGTCCCGCGAGGCGCTGGATTCCGGCACCCCGGTGGCGTTCTCGATGAAGATCTCCAACACCAACCGCACGGTCGGCACCATGCTGGGCCACGAGGTGACGAAGGCCTACGGTGGCGACGGCCTGCCCGACGGCACCATCGACATCACCTTCACCGGATCGGCCGGCAACAGCTTCGGCGCCTTCCTGCCCCGAGGCATCACCCTGCGGGTCTACGGGGACGCCAACGACTATGTCGGTAAGGGTCTTTCGGGAGGGCGCATCGTGCTTCGGCCTTCCGATGACGCCCCGGAAGGCTATGTGGCCGAGGACAACATCATCGGCGGCAACGTCATCCTGTTCGGCGCCACCAGCGGAGAGGCCTTCATCCGCGGAACGGTGGGGGAGCGGTTCGCGGTGCGTAACTCCGGCGCCTACGCCGTCGTCGAAGGTGTGGGCGATCACGGCTGCGAGTACATGACCGGCGGCAAGGTGGTGATCCTCGGAGCGACGGGGCGCAACTTCGCCGCGGGCATGTCCGGCGGGATCGCCTATCTCTACGACCCGCAGGGCCAACTACCGGCCAACCTCAACCCCGAGATGGTGGATCTCGAGCAGCTCGGCGATGACGACGTGGAGTGGCTTCGCAGCACGCTGGGTGCGCACTGCGACGCCACCGATTCGGCTGTGGCAAGGGGAATCCTGGCCGACTGGCCGCGAAAGGCAGGCGATTTCGTGAAGGTGATGCCGCGCGACTACAAGCGTGTTCTGGCGGCCATTGCCGAGGCGGAACGCACCGGCTCCGATGTGGACGAGGCGATCATGGCGGCTTCCCGTGGCTGATCCGAGCGGCTTTCTCAAGTACACCCGTCGCGAGACTCCGAAGCGCCGGCCGGTCCCGCTGCGTCTGCGGGACTGGAACGAGGTCTACGAGGACTTCGACCACGGGGAACTGCAGCACCAGGCGGCGCGCTGTATGGATTGCGGAATCCCGTTCTGCCACAACGGCTGCCCGCTGGGCAATCTGATCCCCGAGTGGAACGACCTGGTCTACCGGGATCGGTGGCGGGAGGCGATCGAGCGGCTGCACGCCACCAACAACTTCCCGGAGTTCACCGGTCGGCTGTGCCCGGCGCCATGCGAGGCGTCCTGTGTGCTGGGCATCAACTCCGATCCGGTGACCATCAAGCAGGTCGAGGTCGAGATCATCGACAATGCCTTCGACGAGGGTTGGGTGCAGCCCAATCGGCCGCACCTGGTCACCGGCAAGTCGGTGGCCGTCGTCGGCTCGGGTCCGGCCGGCCTGGCCGCCGCCCAGCAGTTGACCCGCGCCGGACATGACGTCACGGTGTTCGAACGGGCCGACCGCATCGGTGGACTGCTGCGCTACGGCATTCCCGAGTTCAAGATGGAGAAGCGCCACATCGACCGCCGTCTGGAGCAGATGGAGGCCGAGGGCACCACGTTCACCGCCGGGGTCAATGTCGGTGTCGATATCACCGCCGAGGAACTGCAGGAGCGCTTCGACGCCGTCGTGCTGGCCGGCGGGGCCACCGACTGGCGCGATCTGCCCGTTCCCGGTCGTGAATTCGCGGGTATCTACCAGGCGATGGAGTACCTGCCGTGGGCCAACAAGGCCACCCACGGCGATCCGGTTCTCGACGCCGACGGCCAGCCCCCCATCACCGCCAAGGGCAAGCGGGTCATCATCATCGGCGGCGGTGACACCGGGGCGGACTGCCTGGGCACTGCGCACCGGCAGGGCGCGGCCACCGTGCACCAGTTCGAGATCATGCCGCGCCCGCCGGAGGAGCGCGCGGACTCGACCCCCTGGCCGACGTACCCGCTGATGTTCCGGGTGTCCTCGGCCCACGAAGAGGGCGGCGAGCGGGTGTTCTCGGTCAACACCGAGCGTTTCCTGGGCGCCGACGGTCAGGTCACCGGCCTGCGCGCGCACGAGGTGGTGATGTCCGGCGGCCGGTTCGAGAAGGTCGAGGGCAGCGATTTCGAACTCGAGGCGGACCTGGTGTTGCTGGCGATGGGCTTCGTCGGCCCGGAGAAGCCGGGCCTGCTGACCGACCTGGGCGTGGAGCTCACCGATCGCGGCAACGTGGTCCGCAACGACGACTTCGAAACCTCGGTGCCCGGGGTGTTCGTCGCCGGCGATATGGGCCGCGGACAGTCGCTGATCGTGTGGGCGATCGCCGAGGGCCGTGCCGCCGCAGCCGGGGTTGACCGCTTCCTGATGGGCCATACGGCTTTGCCGGCGCCAATCGCGCCTAGCGCAGCACCGCAACGCTAGTCACTTCTGTCACATCAGAAACATGCGACCTGCACCGGCGCGCCTCCCGGGCTTTGGGGTGTGATACGGCTCTAATTGCTGGGGTGGGGCGCTGAGGTCACGGTGTTCCCGGTTGCCAATGATGTCGACCACTGGAGAGATTCCGTGTTCCTCAATCCCGTTCCGCTGCCCATCCCGATCCCCAACCCGCAGGCGCTGTCCCGCGCCGGGCGCCTGGCCTGGTCGCTGTTGCGCCACCCGGTCAAGAGCCGGGAGTTCCCGGCCAAGCACGAACGACTGGTCACCTCGGACGAACTGATGCGTTACGGGCTGGCCACTTAGCCGGTCGGTGTCTCCGCCGGGCGCCACAGCCCGGAGTCGCGGATGGCTTCGGCCAGTGGCTCCAGCGTCGCCGGGTCATACGGCAGCGGCAGATAGACGATCGCCAGGTCCAGACCCTCGGCGCCGAGTGCGATGGCATCCTCGATGACGCCGCGGTGGCCCCGTTCCGGGGTCAGCCGGATGTGGGCGGAGAGCATGATCTCCTTGGGATTGCGACCCACATCGGCACAGTGCGCTTTCAGGACATCTCTCTTGTGTGCGAACTCCGCCGGTGTGCCGCCGACGAAGTTCCAGTGCTGCGCGTACTGGGCGGCGATACGCAGGGTTCGCTTCTCGCCGTTGCCGCCGATGCAGATCGGCGGGTGCGGGCGCTGAGGTCCCTTGGGCTCGTTGCGGGCGGCCGTGAGTTGGTAGAACTTCCCGTCGAAGTCGGTCGTCTGCTGGCTCAGCAGGCCGATGAGCACCTGGCAGGCCTCCTCGAACCTGTCGAACCGCTGGGTTATGGTGCCCAATTCGATGCCGTAGGCCGCCGACTCCTCCTCGTTCCAGCCGGCGCCGATCCCGAGTTCCAACCGCCCGCCGGAGATGATGTCCAGCGCGGCAGCCATATTGGCCAGCACCGCGGGATGGCGATAGTGGATCCCGGTGACGAGCACCCCCACTCGCAGTCGCGTGGTGGCCTGCGCCAGGGCGGCCAGGGTGGTCCAGCCCTCCAGGCACGGCCCGGTCGGGTCGGCGAAGATCGGATAGAAGTGGTCGAAGGTCCAGCCGGACTCGTAGACCTCGATGTCGTCGGCGGCCCGCCACACCGCCAGCATGTCGGCCCAGGTGGTGTTCTGCGGTGAGGTCTTGAAAGCGAATCGCACCATCCGACCCTAGTGCGCCGGCGCCCAGCAGCTGTCCGGCAAACCGATGTGGTATCCCCGCCCGGTGTGACCGCGGCGTCATCGGGCCCCCGTCCGGCCTGACGCAGGCCGAACTGCTCTCCCGGCGGGCCTGGACCGGTCCGCACCACTTCGTGCTGATCGACGACGAGCAGGAA
>JBFYOR010000038.1:0-15805 GCA_041303695.1 Mycobacterium sp.
GCTGGCCGAGCACATGCTGATCCTCAAGCTGATCTCGCCGGAGGACAAGGCGTACTACGTGGCCGCGGCGTTCCCGTCGGCGTGCGGCAAGACCAACCTCGCGATGATCCAGCCCACCATCGAAGGCTGGCGTGCAGAGACCCTCGGTGACGATATCGCCTGGATGCGGTTCGGCAAGGACGGCCGGCTTTATGCGGTGAACCCCGAGTTCGGCTTCTTCGGTGTGGCGCCCGGCACCAACTGGAGCTCGAACCCGAACGCGATGAAGACCATCGCCGCGGGCAACACGGTGTTCACCAACGTCGCGCTGACCGACGAGGGCGGCGTGTGGTGGGAAGGCCTGGAGGGCGACCCACAGCACCTCATCGACTGGTTGGGCGAGGATTGGGAGCCTGGACGCGGAACCCCCGCCGCCCATCCCAATTCGCGCTACTGCACCCCGATGTCGCAGTGCCCCACCCTGGCCCCGGAATGGGACGACCCGCAGGGCGTGCCGATCTCGGCGATCCTGTTCGGCGGCCGGCGCAAGACCACGGTGCCGTTGGTGACCCAGGCCCGGGACTGGCAGCACGGTGTGTTCATCGGCGCCACCCTGGGCAGCGAGAAGACCGCCGCCGCCGAGGGGCAGGTCGGCACTATTCGCCGTGATCCGATGGCGATGCTTCCGTTCATGGGCTACAACGTCGGCGACTACTGCCAGCATTGGATCGACCTCGGTAAGAACTCCGACGAGTCCAAGCTGCCGAAGATCTTCTTCGTCAACTGGTTCCGCCGCGGTGACGATGGCCGGTTCCTGTGGCCGGGCTTCGGCGAGAACAGCCGGGTGCTGAAGTGGATCATCGAACGGGTCGAGGGCAAGACCAACGGTGTGTCCACCCCGATCGGGACGGTTCCGGCCGCCGGTGACCTCGATGTGAGCGGTCTGGACGTCGACGACGCCGACGTCGCCGAAGCACTCGCCGTCCGCCCGGACGAGTGGCGCGCCGAGCTGCCCCAGATCGAGGAGTGGTTCGAGTTCATCGGCGAGAAGCTGCCGACCGGCGTGCGAGACGAGTTCGAGGCCCTCAAGCAGCGCCTGTCGGAGGTCTGATCCCCGGGCGGTATCTTCCATCGCATGCAGATCCGCGAGCATGCCGAGGCCGATCCCGACAAACCCGCCGTCATCCTCTATCCGTCCGGGACGACCGTCACCTTCGGGGAGATGGAGGCGCGGGCGAATCAACTCGCCCACCTGTTCCGCCAGGCCGGTCTGCGCGAGGGCGATGCCGTCGCCATCATCATGGAGAACAACGAGCACTTCCACACCGTGATGTGGGCGGCCCGTCGGGCCGGGCTGTACTACGTGCCGATCAACACCCATCTCACCGCCGCCGAGGCCGCGTACATCATCGACAACAGCGCGGCCAAGGCGATCGTGGGATCGGCGGCCCTGCGTCCGATCGTGGAGGGGTTGGCCGAGCATCTGCCCGGCGGGCTTCCGGAGCTTCGGCTGATAGCCGGAGCCGATCCGTCGGCGACAGCCGCTCTTGACGGCTGGCTTTCCTACCCGCAGTGCGTTGCAGATCAACCCGTGACGCCGATCGGCGACGAGATCGAGGGTGATCTCCTGCAGTATTCCTCGGGTACCACCGGCCGCCCCAAGGGCATCAGGCGCGAACTGACCCACCTGTCCCCGGCCGAGGCGCCCGGGCTGATGACCGCACTCGTGTCCTTCTGGGCCGACCCGAACGGCGTCTATCTGAGCCCCGCGCCGCTCTATCACACCGCGCCATCGGTCTGGTCGATGAGCATGCAGGCCGCCGGCATTCCGGTGGTCGTGATGGAGCGTTTCGACGCCGAGGGCGCCCTCGACGCCATCGCACGGCACCGGGTCACCCACGGGCAGTTCGTCCCGGTGATGTTCACCAGGATGCTGAAACTGCCTGAGGCAGTGCGCAACTCCTATGACGTGACCAGTCTCAAGCGAGTAATGCACGCCGCCGCGCCATGCCCGGTTGAGATCAAGAAGCAGATGATCGACTGGTGGGGCCCGATCGTCGACGAGTACTACGCATCCTCGGAAGCGATCGGTTCGACGTTGATCACCGCAGACGAGTGGCTGGCCCATCCCGGATCGGTGGGCCGGGCGATGGCGGGAACGCTGCACATCCTCGACGAGCAGGGCGTCGAGCTTCCGCCCGGTGAGCCCGGCGAGGTCTACTTCGAGAGCGCCAGTACCTTCGAGTACCTCAATGACGCTGAAAAGACCGCGGCGTCGCGGCATCCCCGGGGCTGGATGACCGTCGGCGACATCGGCTATCTCGACTCCGAGGGGTTCCTCTACCTCACCGACCGCCGCCACCACATGATCATCTCCGGCGGGGTGAACATCTATCCGCAGGAAGCCGAGAACACGCTCGTCACCCATCCCCGGGTGATGGATGCCGCGGTGTTCGGCATCCCCGACGAGGAGATGGGCCAGTCGGTCAAGGGGGTGGTGCAGCTTGTCGACCACGCTGAGGCGTCCGACGAGTTCGCCGAGGAACTGCTGGGATGGTTGCGGAATCGGTTGGCGCACTACAAGTGTCCGCGGACGATCTCCTTCGAGGCGCAGCTTCCGCGGACCGATACCGGCAAGTTGTACAAGCAGAGCCTGATCGCCAAATACGGCTGATCCGCGGTCGGTTAGATTCCGCCCCGGGCGACCAACTGCGCGGCGATGACGTTGCGCTGAATCTCGTTGGTGCCCTCCCCGACGATCATCAGCGGGGCGTCGCGGAAGTAGCGTTCGACGTCGAACTCGGTGGAATAGCCGTAGCCGCCGTGGATCCGCATCGCGCTGAGGGCGACCTCCATCGCCACTTCGGAGGCGAACAGCTTGGCCATCCCGGCCTCCATATCGCAGCGCGCGCCGCTGTCGTAGCGGCCGGCTGCGTACAGGGTGAGTTGGCGGGCGGCGGTCAGCTTGGTGGCCATATCGGCCAGGTGGTTGCCGACGGCCTGGTGTTTCCAGATCGGCTTGCCGAAGCTCTCCCGCTGCTGGGCGTAGGCCAACGCGTCCTCCAGCGCGGCGGTGGCCACCCCGAGTGCCCTGGCGGCGACCTGAATGCGTCCGGTCTCAAGGCCTTTCATCATCTGTGCGAACCCGTGGCCGGCCTGGCCGCCGAGCACCGCCGACGCCGGCACCCGGCACGCGTCGAACACCAACTCGCATGACTCGACACCCTTGTAGCCGAGCTTGGGTAGATCGCGGGAGATGGTCAGTCCCTCGGCCGGGGATTCCACCAGCACGACCGAGATACCGGTGTGCCGGGGCGCGGCCTGCGGGTCGGTCTTGCACAGCAGCGCGATCAGCCCGGAGCGCCGGGCGTTGCTGATCCAGGTCTTGGACCCGGTGATCACCAGATCGTCGCCCTCGGCGCGCGCCACGCATGCCATGTTCTGCAGGTCCGAACCGCCGCCGGGTTCGGTCAGCGCCATGGTGGCGCGCAGTTCTCCGGTCGCCATCGCCGGCAGGTAGGTCTGCTTCTGGTGCTCGGTACCGAAATCCTCCAGCAGTTTGGCCACCACGGTGTGCCCGCCCATCGCGCCGGCCAGGCTCATCCAGCCGCGGGCCAGTTCCTGGGTCACCTCGACGTAGCACGGCATCGACACCGGCGACCCGCCGTAACGCTCACTGATGGCCAGGCCGTAGATCCCGATCCGCTTCATCTGCTCGATCCAGGCCTCGGGGTAGGTGTTGGCGTGTTCCACCTCGCGCACGGTCGGCTTGACCTCGCGGTCGACGAATGTGCGCACCGTCTGCACCAGCAGGTTCTCTTCAGCGTTGAGCGTCATCGGTAGGGCCATATTGACACAACGTGAACTGCTGTCAGCATGGTCAGCTGTGACATTGTTCGGCCATATCGGATCCGGCGAGCCCGGCGGGCCCTATTTCGACGACCTGGCGGTGCGTCAGGTCCTGGACTGGGCGCCGACGATGACGCTGACCCCCGGTGTCGCTGCAGTCCACCAGGCGATCCTCGGGGACCGGTTGCGGTTGGCACTGGACGCCGAACTCGCCCACGCGGTGACCGGCGTGCCCGGGGTGATGGCGCATCCGGCGCTGGTCTGCGATATCGCGATCGGCCAGTCCACGCTGGTCACCCAGCGGGTCAAGGCCAACCTGTTCTACCGCGGGCTGGTCTTTCACCGGTTCCCGACGATCGGCGACACCCTGTTCACCCGGACCGAGGTGGTCGGGCTCAGGCAGAACAGCGCCAAGCCGGGCCGTACCCCGACCGGCCTGGCCGCCCTGCGGATGACCACCGTCGACCAGGTCGGCAGGCTGGTCCTGGACTTCTACCGGTGCGCGATGCTGCCGCTGAGTCCGGCTGCCGGTCAGACCGGTCACGCCGACGACCTGGCCGGGGTCGGCACCGGCCCGGCGCCTGCCGTCGACCCGGTCCAGCACTGGGATGCCGAGGCGTTCCGCCAGCGGGTGCCCGGTCCGCACTTCTGTCCGGATATCGCCGGGGCGGTGCTGCGCAGCACCGGCGATATCGTCAGCTCCGCACCGGAGTTGGCGCGGCTGACTCTCAATATCGCAGCGGTCCATCATGATTCGCGCGCCGGCGGCATACCCGGAGGGGGGCGGCTGGTGTACGGCGGGCACACCATCGGCCTCGCGCTGGCCCAGGCCACCCGGCTGCTGCCCAACCTGGCCACCGTGCTGGGCTGGCAGTCCTGTGAGCACACCGGGCCGGTCCATGAGGGGGACACCCTCTACAGCGACCTGTACGTCGAGGCGGCCCGCGAACTGCCCGGCGGGCGCGGTGGCGTGCTGAGCCTGCGGTCGGTGGTGTTCGCGGCCACCGGCGACGGCGCGGGCCGTGCCGTCCTGGACTGGCGGTTCAGCGCGCTGATGTTCTGATCGGCGGATGCCCGGCCGGTAACCTCACCTGAGACCGAAAGGACCGTGCGAGCCGGATGATGATCGACAATCCCGTGGTCGAGACGACCTATGGCCCGGTGCGCGGCATCGACGACGGTACGGCGATGGCCTGGAAGGGCATCCGCTACGCGGCTCCGCCACTGGGTGGGCTGCGGTTCCGTGCGCCGCAGCCACCGCAGCCGTGGACCGAACCCGTCGACGCCGACGCGTTCGGCACCGTCTGCCCGCAACCCCCGGTGCCGAACTTCCCGATGAACCTCGGCGCCCGGCCGGACGAGGACTGCCTGAGGCTCAATGTCTGGGCCCCGTCCGGGACCGCGCCGGGCGCTGCCAAGCCCGTCATGGTGTGGGTGCACGGCGGCGCCTACGTTCTGGGGTCCGGCAGCCAGCCGTACTACAACGGTCGCCGGCTGGCGTCCGGGGGCGACGTGGTCGTCGTCACCCTCAACTACCGACTCGGGGTCTTCGGGTTCCTCGACGTCCCGGGCTTCGATTCGAACGTCGGACTGCGCGACGTGCTCGCGGCGTTGCGCTGGGTGCGCGACAACATCGCCGCCTTCGGCGGCGATCCCGACCGGGTGACGCTCTTCGGCGAGTCCGCAGGGGCCGGGATCGTCACCACGATGCTGGCGGTACCCGCTGCGGCGGGCCTGTTCGCCGGGGCGATCGCGCAGAGTTCGCCGGCGACCTCGGTGTATGACCGCAGCCGGGCCGAGCTGGTCACCGCGCAGGTCCTGGAATTCCTGGAGATTCCCGCCGGCGACGAACACCGGCTGGCCGAGGTGCCGGTGCCGGCCCTGATCGCCGCCACCAAGAAGGTCTTCGACGAGGTGCCGGTGCGCAATCCCGGCAGGCTGGCCTTCGTGCCCATCGTCGATGGCGAGGTGCTGCTGGACTATCCGGTCACAATGGCCCGCAACGGCCGGACCCATCCGGTTCCGCTGATCATCGGCACCAACAAGAACGAGGCCGCGCTGTTCCGGTTGATGCGCTCGCCGCTGATGCCGATCACCCCCCGGGCGATCACCTCGATGTTCGACCAGATCGCCGGCGAACAGCCCGACCTGCAGCTGCCGACGGAGGAGCAGCTCGGCTCCGCCTACGGGGGCAAGAAGGGCAGTGCCCGCGGGCTCAGCATTGCCAGCGATGTCGGGTTCCGGATGCCGTCGGTGTGGCTGGCTGAGGGCCACAACGCGGTGGCTCCGGTCTACCTCTACCGATTCGACTACGCCTCACCGGTGATGAAGCTGCTGCTGGTGGGCGCCGCACATGCGACCGAACTGCCCTATGTCTGGGGCACTCTGGGCGTTCCGCAGGATATGACCCTGAAGCTGGGCGGCGCCAAGACCGCCAAGGCGGTCTCCAAGCGGATTCGCAGCCGGTGGGTCAACTTCGCCGCGACCGCCAAACCAACCGGCCCGCCCGGAGAACCGGAGTGGACGCCGTACCAGGACAGCGACCGGGCCTGTCTGCTCATCGACCACCGGGACCGGATCGTCCACGACGTGGACGCCGGGATCAGGACGGCATGGGGCACCGACCCGGTGCACCTGCGCTGAGCTACACCCCGGCCGAACCGGTGGGCAGGTCCCGGAACGGCGTGTCCCGGTACGGCTCGGGTTCCCTCGGTAGTCCGAGCACCCGCTCGCCGACGATATTGCGCTGGATCTGGTCGGTGCCGCCGCCGATCGAGGTGAAGTAGGCGTTGAGGGTGCGGAAGGTGACCGCGTCACCGACCGGGTTGTCCGGACCGGCCAGCATCGACTCGGGCCCCACGATGCCGGTCTGCAACCGGGCGGTCTCGTGCAGAATCCGCGACATGGCGATCTTGCCGAGCGACAGCAGGGTGGCCGCCTCGGTCCGGTCGCGAGTCGACTTGGCGCGCTGGGTGTTCCAGCGGTTGACCGCGGCGTAGCCGTCGACCACCCCGATCTGCTGACGGATGGCGGAGTCGTTGAGTTTGCCTGCAGCCCTTGCCATCCCGATAAGGCTGTCGGCATCCGGCTTGAGATCGCGACTGGACTTGGAGGTGCGGGCCAGATCGCCCATCAGGCGGCGTTCGTAGGCCAACGCCAGTTGCAGCACCGGCCAGCCGCCGCCGGGCTCGCCCACCAGATTGGTATGCGGGACCCGGGCGTCGGTGATGAACACCTCGTTGAACTCTGACTCGCCGGTGATCTGGTGAATCGGCCGGACCTCCACCCCGGGCTGGCGCATCGGGAAGATGAAGAAGCTGATTCCCTTGTGTTTGGGGACATTCCAGTCCGTCCGCGCCACCAGCAGCCCGTAGTCGGCGGTCTTGGCGAACGATGTCCACACCTTCTGCCCGTTGATCACCCAGTCGTCGCCGTCGCGGTCGGCCCGGGTCCGCAGGCCGGCCAGGTCCGAGCCCGCGCCGGGTTCGCTGTAGAGCAGACACCACCGGGTCTCACCCCGGACCGAGGGCGGGATCAGCCGGTGCTTCTGCTCGTGGGTGCCCAGGTCATGGAGGGTGCAGGCCAGCAGATCCGAGCGGTCCTGGCCGGTGCCGCGTGCGCCGACGGACGCGAATTCGGCCGCCACGATCCGGGATTGGGCTTCGGTGAGCAGCCGGCCGCCCCACTGCGGATCCCAACTGGGCGCCGACCAGCCCGCGCCGAAGACCCGCCGCGCCCACTCGGCCCGGTCCAGGGTCGGATCCCAGTTCTGTGCCAGCCACCGCCGGACCTCAGCCCGGATGTCCTCGTCGGCCCCGCTCATGAACTCTCCTCCCGCAGTCGCACATAGCGTTCCCGGTGCCAGGCCGGGTCTCCGAAGATCTGTGCGTCGGAGCGCGCCCGGCGCAGGTAGAGGTGGGCCGGGTGCTCCCAGGTGAAACCGATCCCGCCATGCACCTGGATGTTGGTGGCGGCGGTGAACACGTAGGCATCCGAACAGTAGGCCTGGGTCAGGGCCAGGTCGGCGCAGCGGTCCGGATCGCCGGAGTCGAACGCCGCGGCCGCGTGGCGGGCCGCGGATACCGCCGACTGCGCTTCCAGCAGCATGTCGACGCACATGTGCTTGACCGCCTGGAAGCTGCCGATCGCCCGGCCGAACTGGTAGCGGGTGCGGGCGTAGTCGGTCGCCATCGTCGTGACGTGCATCGCGCCGCCGGCCTGCTCTGCGACCAGTGCCACCGCGGCCCGGTCCAGTGCCTGCTCGATCGCCTGCGCTCCGGCCGCCGGAGCACCCACCAGTCGCGCCGGGGTGTCGGCCAGCGTGATCCTGCCCAGTCTGCGGGTCTGGTCGACCGTGTTCAGCGGTGACACCGTCATACCGGGAGCGCCGCGCTCCACAGCGAAAACCCCTACACCGGAGGGGGATTGGGCCACCACATAGAAGCGCTCGGCAGCCGCCGCATCCAGCACGTAGGTTTTGCCGCCGGTCAGTTGCCAGCTGTCGCCGGTGGACGTCGCGTGGGTGTCGGGGTGTTCGGGTGGCCGGGCAGACCCCGCCTCATCGTCGACGGTTTCAGCGAAGGCCACCGTCGCAATCAGCTCACCGGCCGCGATGCGGGGCAGCGCCTCAGTGCACTCGGGGGTGTCGGCAAGGGCAAGAAGCAGATACGGGGTGAGCACCGCGGTAGACAGGTAGGGACCGCACATCAGCGCGCGGCCCATCTGCTCGCTCACCACCGCCAGTTCGGCCGCTCCGGCGCCTGACCCGCCGAACTCCTCCGGGATGCTCAACCCGAGCAGGCCCATCGCCGCGAGGTCGGCCCAGGCGCCCGCATCGTGGCCGGTGCCCCCGGCGATCAGGCGGCGCACTTGGGACTCCGGTGAGCGTTTGGCCATCAGGTCGGCGACCGCGTCGCGCAGGTCGCTCTGCTCACGGGTCAGGGCGGTCGACATCGCCGATCACCCCACCAGTTCCATGGCGTGGCGCAGGCTCGCGCACTTGCTGTCGAAATAGGCCTGGGAGATCCGGGCTTTCGGCGCGATCTTGTCGAAGCCGTGGAACGCCCCGGGCGCTTCGTGCACCTCGCACGCAACCCCGGCGTCGATGAGACGCTGCGCATACTCCAGGCCCTCGCGGTGAAACAGATCCAGCGTTCCGACCCCGAGCCAGGCCGGAGGCAGGCCGGCCAGATCGTCGCGACGGGCCGGCACCGCCACTCCCGGGTCGGCGCCACCGAGATAGGAACTCCAGCCGATCCGGTTACTGGCCGCATTCCACAGTCGGAAACCGGGCCGGTCCAATGCCGGATCGGTGGTGCGGTCGTCGAGCATCGGATAGGACAGGATCTGCAGCACCGGGTTGACCTCGCCGCGGTCGCGGGCCAGGAACGCCAGGGCTGCGGTCAGGCCGCCACCGGCACTGGCGCCGCCGATCGCGATCCGGTCGGCGTCCACCCCGGGCAACCCGGCCAGCCAGGTGAGCGCGCTGTGGCAGTCCTGCACGGGGATCGGGTAGGGATGCTCGGGAGCCAGTCGGTAGTCCACCGCCGCCACGACCATGCCCAGCCGGTCGGCGAAGGCCCGGCAGGTGTCGTCATCCTGGGACGCCGCACCGAGGACGTATCCGCCGCCGTGAATCCACAGCAGTGCCGGGACCCGATCGGCCGCGGCGGCCGGCCGGAACAACCGCACCCCGATCCCGGACGGCAGCGTCAGGACCTCGGCCCGGTAATCGCCCGGCCTGGCCGCGCCGGAGAGCTTCCGCAGCAGCGGTACCGACCAGCCGTAGACCATCTGCCGGGGAATGAACCGGGCGACCCGTCTCAACTCGGGATTGATGTCTCCGGGGTCGATGGCCGGGGCGGTGAGGTCCTGGGCGTCGAGGTTCTCACTGGGCATGACCGCCATTATGGAACGCGGTGGTGCGGGCCGCGGACCCGCACCGGCCCGCCGCCGTCTGATTTCTCCTGCCGCCGGCGCTGTGCCGACCGCCTGACATCGGAAACGTGAGCGCACCACGCGCTCGATGTTCGCCCTGCGCGAACTACCAGACGTCACCGTCGCGCCAGTCGCAGGCGAGGCCCTCACCCGGGTCGAGGTCCGGTCCGGCCGGTAGGACGAAGACCGATCCGTCGTCGTCGGGGGTGCTGATCAGACCGCCGGGTGTCAGCACCGACGTCGGTCCCTGCCAGCACAGCCAGCCGCGCGGCCGGTAGAGCCGCTGGCCCGCACCCGATGCGCTCAGCGCACCGACCTGATAAGCGCCGCGGATGACCTGTTCGACAGCGTCCATCACGGCACCGCCCAGTCCCTGGCCGCGCCAGTCCTGCTTTACCGCAACGCCTTCCACATATCCGCAACGCAGCGCCACGCCCCGGTAGAGCAGCCTGCGCTGGACCACCGCAGCGTGGGCGATCAGCATGCCGCGATGGACGACGACCGCGTGCATGCCACCCAGGGTGTGTTCCCAATCGGCGTCGGTGAACTCCCCGGCGTAGGCCTCGACGAGCAGTCGCCGCGCGTTGTGGATGGTCTCGCCGTCCAGGTCGCTGGTGTGCACCAACCGGGCGGTGTGGACCTGCCGTGGCGAAGGAGAAGACGAGGGTGTCGACACCCTCTCAGCTCTACCAGCCTGACGGCGCCGCCGCGGCGATACGGGGTCGGCTCCAGTGCAACCGGACCGGCTGGCCCGGTCGCACCTGGGCCAGGGCGTCGGTGTCGGCGTCGAGGACCACCCCGACGACGGGGTAACCGCCGGTGACCGGATGGTCGGGCCCCAGGATCACCGGCCGGCCAGTGGGTGGCACCTGGATCGCGCCCCGGGTGGCGCCCTCGCTGGGCAGCTGGCGGTCCGGCCACCGCAGACGCAGCGGCGGACCGGTCAGCCGGACGCCCACCCGGTCACTGCGTTCGGAGATCGCCCAGCGGTTGCTCACCAGGGCGTCGGGGTCGGCCAACCAGTCATCGCGCGGACCTGGCAGCACGCGCAGGTCGACCGGTCCGCCGGCAATCCGGGCGACCGGGGCCAGGTCGAGTTCGGGGAAGTTCCCCGCCGACTCCCCGATGGGAATCGCGTCACCGGCCCGCAGCGGCAGTGGCCCGAGTCCCGACAGCGTGTCATGACTGCGGGAGCCCAGCACCGCCGGTACGGCGATGCCGCCGCGGACACCGAGGTAGCTGCGCAGTCCGGTCGCCGGCGTGCTCAACGAGATCACCTGTCCGGGCCGGAGGTGGCGAACGCTGTTGATGCCGAACGGAATATCGTCGACGGCCGGCTCGGCGTCGGCGCCGGTCACCGCGATGGCGACGGTCCCGCCGCGGACCCGGGCGCGAAACCCACCCAGGGTGATCTCGATGGTCGCGCAGCCGTCGGGGTTGGTCACCAGACGGTTGGCCAGGGTGTGCGAACGCCGGTCTGCCGCCCCTGAGCGGGTGACTCCGATGTGGGCCAGCCCCGGACGGCCGAAGTCCTCCACCAGGGCCAGTGGCCCGGTGTCGAGTACCTCCAGGGTGATCACGGTGTCCCAACGGCCTTGAACCGCACCCGCATGCCCGGTGTCAGCAGCGCCGGCTGCGGCCGCTCGAGGTCCCAGAGCACCGCGTCGGTGCGGCCGATGAGCTGCCAACCGCCCGGTGAGTCGCGCGGGTAGATCCCGCTGAACTCCCCGGCCAGCGCGACCGACCCCGCCGGCACCCGGGTGCGTGGCTCGCTGCGCCGGGGCACGGCCAGTCTCGGATCCCCGCTCACGAGGTAGGCGAATCCCGGCGCGAAGCCGCCGAATCCGACCCGCCACGGGGTGCCGGTGTGTGCGTCGACGACCTCGTCGACTCCCATCTGCAGCCTGTCGGCCACCTCGGTCAGATCGGCGCCGTCATAGACCACCTCGATCACCACATCGACCACTTCGGTGCGGGTCGAGGCGGCGGGGCCGGGTAGTTCGATACCTGCCAGCCGGGTGCGGGCCGCAGCCTGACTGGCCGGGTCGATCAGACACACCAGCAGGGTTCGGGCGCCGGGAACAATATCGGCCAGGCCTTGCGGTGGGTTCGATCGCAGGGTGGCGGCGAGCGCGAGAACCTCATCGGTGCAGCCACATTCGACCAGCAGCGCCCGGTCGCCATAATCGCGGATGGTCCCGCCGGGGATGGCGTGCGGCTGCATATCAGGCCAGCGGAGTGTAGGTGGGCTCGTTGCGCTTGATGTAGGCGATCACCCGGTAGGTGACCGGCAGCATGACTACCTCGACCGCGGTCTTGTAGAACCAGCCCAGCGCGACGTAGGTGGCGAAGTCGCCGACGGTGCTGATACCGATTGCGCCTGCGGCGATGGCGCCGAACACCAGGGTGTCGCCGAGTTGGCCGGCGAAGGTCGAGCCGATCAGCCGGGCCCACAGGTGCTTCTCCTTGGTGCGCTCCTTGATCTTGACGACCGCCCAGGCATTGATGGTCTGCCCGACGATGAATCCGGCCAGACCCGCGATGATCAGCTGGGTGTAGGCCCCCACCACGTTGGCCAGGTGCTCCTGGTTCGGGTAGAAGTCGGCGGCCGGTAGATAGACCGTCACCCAGAACGCCAGCGCAGCAAGGCCGTTCATGGCGAAGCCGAGAAGGATCGCGCGCCGGGCCGCCCGGAAGCCGTAGACCTCGGCGAGGACGTCGCCGATGACGTAGGTGAGCGGGAAGACGATGAAGCCGCCGTCGGTGATGATCGGCCCGAACGCGACGCCCTTGGTGGCGGCGACATTGGAGATGATCACCAGCGCGGTGAAGACCGCGACCAGGGCCGGGTAGTAGGCGCTGCCGACCCGGGCGAAACCCGGCGCGCCCGCTCGGGTGGTGTCGACGTCACTGGTCACGGTGACAATCCAAGCATGCCGGTCCGGCCCCGCCGTCAACTGAGCCGCAGACCTGATTCCAGGAAGTCCATTGCCGCGTCGACGTTGGTCAGGGAGAACGGGCCCCGGTTGCCCAGCGCCATCACCGCCCCGATCACCGCACCGGCGAAGACCCGTAACTCGAGTTCATGCGATCCGCGGTCCAGTCGTGCCGCCATCGCCTCGCTGACTCCGGACAGCAGCAGGTTGTACTCGTCGCGCAGTGCGGCCTGCAATTCGGGCAGCGAATAGAGCAGCCGCTGCCGGATCTTCTCGATCTCCCACTCCTCGGTGGCCATCTGCGCGTAGGCCTCGTGGACGGCGGATCGGAACGCCGTCAGCGGGGCCATCTCGACGGGCTGGGACGCCAGGGTGGCGAGGATGACGGCGCTGAGGTCATCGGCCAGCAGGACCGACTCCTTGCTGGGGAAGTACCGGAAGAACGTGCTGGCCGACACCGCCGCCGCCTCGGCGATCTGTTCGGTCGTCGTACTGGCATATCCGCGTTCGTCGAACAGCCGGAAGGCCTCCCGCCGGATCGTCTGGCGGGTCTTGATCTTCTTGCGTTCCCGCAGCCCCAACGGGCGTCGGGGATCGGGTCCGGCTGCCGCTGTGACGTCCCGCATGAAGTCGATTGTGCCGTCGCCGGGACCGCAGTCAAAAAGGAGTCAGCGCCAGCGTCGTCCCCAGGGCGAGCATGATCACCGCGATCAGCGTGTCGAGCAACCGCCACGTCCCCGGACTGGCAAACAATCCGGCTAGCCGGCGCGCACCGAACCCGAGGCCGACGAACCACACCGTGCTCGCAACGGTTGCACCCACCCCGAACAGCCAGCGCCCGTCGCTGCGCTGATTGGCCAGCGTGCCCAGCAGGACGACGGTGTCGAGATAGACGTGCGGGTTCAGGAACGTCAGCGCCAAACCCGTCAGCAGCACCTCGGACAGCCGGCCCGGCGCGACCTCGCTCGGTGTCAGAGTGGTCGGGCGGATGGCGCGCCGGGCGGCCAGCAGTCCGTATCCGATCAGGAAGGCGGCGCCGCCGTACCGGGCGATGGTCGTCACACTCGGGTGCGCCGTGACCAGCGCGCCGACGCCGGCGATTCCGGCGACGATCAGAACCAGATCGGATGCGGCGCAGAGCACCACCACCGGCAGCACGTGTTCGTCACGAATGCCCTGACGCAGGACGAAGGCGTTCTGCGCCCCGATCGCCACGATCAGACTCATCGACGTCGCAAACCCGAACAGGAACGGGGTCACGCCGCGAAGTCTAGGGTGATCCGGGTGACTGACGTTGCCCGGAGCACCGACCCAGCTGCGCCCCGCACCCGGTTGGGCCATCCGATCGGTCTGGTCAACCTTTTCGGTGTCGAGTTGTGGGAGCGGTTCTCGTTCTACGGGATGCTGACGATCCTCGGCTACTACCTGTACTACTCGGCGACGGACGGTGGCCTGGGTCTGCCGAGGGCCACCGCGACCGGAATCGTCGGCGCCTACGGCGGATTCGTCTATCTGTCGACGGTGCTCGGCGGGTGGGTCGCCGACCGGGTGCTCGGCATGGAGCGCACGGTGTTCTACGGCGGCGTCGTGGTGATGTGCGGCCACATCTCGCTGGCGATCCTGCCCGGACTCACCGGGGTGGCGGTCGGCCTGGTGCTGATCGCGCTGGGGGCCGGTGCGCTCAAGGCCAATGCCTCATCCCTGCTGGGCACGCTCTACGACCAGGGCGATCCGCGCCGGGACGGCGGGTTCACGCTGTTCTATCTCGGCATCAATCTGGGCGCGTTCAGCGGGCCGCTGATCACCGGTCTGCTGCAGACCCGATTCGGCTTCCACTACGGATTCGGTGCGGCCGCAATCGGTATGGCCCTGGGCCTGACGCAGTATGTGGTGTTCCGGCGCAACCTCGGCGTGCACGGGCGCACCGTGCCGCATCCGTTGTCGCAGCAGGCCTTCTGGCGGGCCGCCGCGGTCGCGGCGGTGGTGCTGGCGGCGATCGCCGCGGGATTCGCCACCGGCCTGGTCACGCTGGCCAATCTGTCTCAGGTGACTACCGGGCTGATCCTGCTGGCCTCGGTGGCCTATTTCACCGCAATGCTGACCAGCACCCGGGTCACCACGCTGGAGCGCACCAGGGTGCGTGCCTTCATCCCGCTGTTCATCGCCAACGCGGTGTTCTGGTCGCTGTTCCAGCAGATCTTCACGGTGCTCGCGGTCTACTCCGACGAGCGGATGAACTGGTCGATCTTCGGATGGACCGCACCGTCGAGTTGGATCGGCTCGATAGAACCGGTGTGGATCATCCTGTTGTCGCCACTGTTCGCGGTGATGTGGACCAAGCTCGGCCGGCGCGCCCCGACCACCCCGAGAAAGTTCGCCTACGGGGTCATCGGGATGGGACTGGCGTTCCTGCTGTTCCTGCCGATGGCAGGCAGCTCCGGCCGGGCGGTGCCGGTGCTCGTCGTGATGGCGATCATGGCCGCTTTCGCGGTGTCGGAGTTACTGCTGTCCCCGATCGGACTGTCGGTTACCACCCAGTTGGCGCCCAACGCCTTCCGGGCGCAGATGATGGCGTTGTACTTCTTCTCGGTCGGCCTGGGCACAGCCATGTCGGGTGTGCTGGCGCGCTACTACGACCCGGCGCACGAGTTCGCCTACTTCGGGCTCATCGGAGCCGCCGCCGTCGTGGTCGGGCTGGTGGTGTGGGCGCTGGCCCCGCGGATCAGCCGGCTGATGGAAGGCGTGCACTGACGGGGCCGACGCTGATCCTCACCGCCGCCGGAACCAGCCGCGTTTGCCCGGTTGGTCCAGCAGGTGCGGGGCGAGGTCGCGGAGCACCGACTCGACCTGACCGATACTCGGGTTGACCAACGACCGGGTCCCGACGAACACCGTCGGGACGGTCTCGTCGCCACCGGTCGCGGTGCGGACCCGTGCGGCGGCCTCCGGGTCCTCCCAGATGTTCACCGGCTCGATCGGGATCCCGCGCCGGCGCAGTCGTCCGCGCAAGGCGATGCAGAACGGGCAGCCGGGGCGCCAGTAGAACTCGATCGCGCGCAGTGCTTCAGTGCTCACTGGTGTGGTTCCCCGCCTCGTAGATAGAC
>JBFYOR010000039.1:0-3664 GCA_041303695.1 Mycobacterium sp.
CGGGTCGTGCGGCGAGTCGAACACCCGGTGCAGGGCCAGGGTGAGTTCCACCACACCGAGATTGGGCCCCAGGTGACCACCGGTGGCAGCCACCTTCTGCACGAGGAACTGACGAATCTCCCCCGCCAGTTCGGTCAGCTGATCCTGCGACAGGTGCTGCAGATCAGCGGGGCCGCGGACCTGTTCGAGCATTCCCGCAGTCTACCCAGGATTACCGCGGGGATCGGCCTCAGCCTCATAGACGTCGGGCACACCGTCGCGGTCGGCATCGGCGGTCTCCAACTCGAAGACCGCACGGTAATGCCGGTTGCGGGCCCTGAGCACGACGGCGGCCAGCAGGGCCGCCAGCAACGAACCGGTGAGCACCGCGACCTTGACAACAGCTTGGCGCCGCGGGTCCGATTCGTAGGCTAAATCCCCGATCAGCAGCGATACCGTGAACCCGATCCCGGCCAGCATCGAGACACCGAAGACGTCGATCCACCGCAGTGAGGAATCCAGACTGGCGCGGGTCACGGCGGCTATCAGCCGGGTGGTCCCGTAGATCCCCAGGGTCTTTCCGACCACCAGCCCGCCGACCACTCCCAGCGCGATCGGGTCGCGCAGGGCGGTCACCAAACCGTCATAGCCGCCGAAGCTCACCCCCGCGGCAAAGAACGCGAACACCGGGATGGCGAACCCCGCCGAAATCGGGCGCATCACATGCTCGAAGTGCTCGGCGAGGCCGGGCCCGGCCGCCGGGCCGCCGGCGGCCAGGCTGCGCAGCACCGGAACGGTGAAGCCCCCCAGCACTCCGGCCCCCGTGGCATGCCCCCCAGACTCGTGCACCAGTGCCCAGGTCGCCAGCGCCAGCGGAACCAGCAGCCACGGGGACCGGATCCGCCGCTGCACCAGCACGGCGAACAGGGCCAACGGGATCAGCGCCAGCAGCAACGCGCCGAGTTTGATGGTGTCGGTGTAGAAGATCGCGATCACCGAAATCGCCAGCAGGTCGTCCACCACGGCCAGGGTCAACAGGAAGGTCCGCAGTGCCGAGGGCAGGTGGGTGGAGATCACCGCCAGCACCGCGACGGCGAACGCGATGTCGGTGGCGGTCGGAATGGCCCATCCCCGGGTCGCGCCATCGCCCACCGGGGCGGTGAAGGCGAGGAAGATCAGGGCCGGCACCACCATGCCGCCCACCGCCGCGGCGATCGGCAGCGCCGCCCGCGCCGGATCCCGCAGATCGCCGGCGACGAACTCCCGCTTGAGTTCCAGGCCGACGACGAAGAAGAAGATGGCCAGCAGCCCGTCGGCCGCCCACTTGCCCAGACTCAGGTTGAGGTGCAGGCCGAAGTCGTCGGTGCCGACCCGCAGCGCGGTCAGCGCGTGATAGGACGCCGACCACGGCGAATTGGCCCAGATCAGCGCGATGGCGGCCGCGGCCAGCAGGACCGCACCGCCGACGGTCTCCTTGTGGAAGATCTCGATGACGCGACGGGTCTCCGACCAGGACCCGCGACTGAACAACCGGGCAGGCAACAACGGACGGCCACCACGCTGATCAGGATGCGGATCAGGGTGGGCCACGGTTCACCTCGGGGGTTCGACGGTCTCTGCCGACCAGACTTCCCGGCGCACCTTTGTCACGAGTCTAGTGGCCGGGCTCGTCACCGGCTGAGCAAGGCCACACATTCGACATGGTGCGTCAGCGGGAAGGCATCGAACACCCGGATGTCCTGCACCCGGTAGCCGTGGCCGCGGTAGAGGCCGATATCGCGGGCGAAGGCCGCGGCCTCGCAACCGATGTGGATCACCCGGGGCACGCCGGCCCCGGCCAGCAGGTCGATGACCGCACGACCGGCCCCGGCCCTGGGTGGGTCGAGCACCGCGATATCGGCTCCACGCGCTTGACCGGCCAGAAACCCACGCACCGCGCCGGAGACGACCTTGACCGTGGGCAGGTCGGCCAGCGCGGCCCGCGCCGCTGCCGACGCCGACCGCGCGGTGTCCACCGAGAGCACCCGGCCGCGCTCGCCCATCGTCTCGGCCAGGGCTGCCGCGAACAATCCGGCACCGCCGTAGAGGTCCCAGGCCCGCCGCGCCCCGGATCCGTCGGCCCACTGCCGGACCAGGTCGCTGTAGGTCTGGGCGGCGTCGCGATGCGACTGCCAGAACCCGGTCACCGGAATCCGCCAGATCCGCTGTCCGACCCGCTGTACCGACTCCCGGGAACCCTCGACAACCGCGACATCGCCGCGCTCCGGTCCGATGGCCAGCACATGGCGGCGGTTATCGTCATCGAGCACGACGTGGACCGCGTCGCCACTGCGCCAGCGCGGGCCGTCCAGGCCGTCGAGCAGACCGGCCGACAATTGTGCACAGCGGACATCGGTGACCAGCTCGGTGCTGTGATAGCGATGAAGTCCGGCCCGGCCGTCGGGCCCGACATCGAGGCGCACCCGGGTCCGCCAGCCGGTGGCGCCGCCGCCGCCGACCGGTTCAGCCACCCCGTCCCACTGATAATCCCCTAGCCGCGCAAGCTGATTGGCCACCACCTGGCCCTTGATCCGACGAACCGCGCCGGGCTCGGCGAACGCCATATCGCAGCATCCCGCCCCGTCCGCTCCGGCGATCGGGCACAGCGGCGCTATCCGGTCATCGGACGGTTCGAGGATCTCGACGGCGTCAGCGTGCCAGTACGACCCGCGCTCGGACGTGACCCGGGCCAACACCCGTTCGCCGGGCAGTGCATAGCGTACGAACACCACCCGGCCGTCGTGGCGGGCCACACAGCTGCCACCGTTGGCCGCCGCACCGGCGGTCAGCTCCAAGGCGTCGGACTGCGTCACTCCGGGCAGGGTCACTCGAGGAAGCCGCGTCGGACATCGCCGGGCGCGCTGTGCTCTTCGACCTGGGTCACCCGTTCCGAGGAGTTCAGCTGCCAGGGCACCGAGGTCATCATGACGTTGGGGATGAACAACAGCCGGGTCTTCAGACGCAGGGCGCTCTGGTTGTGCAGCAGGCCCTCCCACCAGTGGCCGACCACGTACTCCGGGATGAACACCGTCACGACCGTGCGGGGGGCCTCTTTGCTGATTCGCTTGATGTAGTCCACGACCGGACCGGTCACCTCCCGGTACGGCGAGGCGACCACCTTCAGTGGGACGCTGACCGTGCTGCCCTCCCATTCCGCCGTCAGCTTCCGAGTCTCCGCGTCATCGACATTGACCGTCAGCGCCTCGAGCACGTCGGGCCGCGTCGCCCGGGCATAGGCCAGCGCCCGCAGGGTGGGCAGTTGCATATTGGACACCAGCACGACCGCGTGGTTGCGGCTGGGCAGCACGATCTCGCCTCGCTCGTCGTCTGCGGGGGTGAGCTCCCGCGACACCCTGCTGTAGTGCCGGTTGATCGCCTTCATCATGGCGAACAGCGCGCCCATCGCCACGATGGCAATCCACGCCCCGGCCAGGAACTTGGTGACCAGCACGATGATCAGCACGGTGCCGGTGCACGCCAGTCCGATGGTGTTGACCACCCGGGACCGGATCATCCGGCGGCGCTCCTGCGGATCGTCCTCGGTGCGCAGCAGCCGGGTCCAGTGCCGGACCATGCCGGTCTGGCTGAGCGTGAAGGAGATGAACACCCCGACGATGTACAGGTGGATCAGTGCGGTGACCTCGGC
>JBFYOR010000040.1:0-13510 GCA_041303695.1 Mycobacterium sp.
CGGTGCGGGCAGCGGCGACGATGACGTCCACCACCTTGTCGACGGTGGCGTCGTCGACGACGACCTCGACCCGGACCTTCGGCACGAAGTCCACCGAGTACTCCGCGCCGCGGTAGACCTCGGTGTGCCCCTTTTGCCGGCCGTAGCCCTGGACCTCACTTACGGTCATTCCGAGGACGCCCATCTCCTCCAGACCGGTCTTGACGTCTTCGAGTGTGAACGGCTTGACGATCGCAGTGATCAGCTTCATATTCCCTTAAACCTCCGAGCCCTGACGAGGGAAAACCGAGCTAGTCCCGGCAACGGCGAAGTCGTACGCGGTCTCCGCGTGTTCGGCCTCGTCGATACCGTTTGCCTCAGCCTCACCGTCGAGCCTCAGTCCGATGGTGAACTTCACGAGCAAGGCCAAGATAGCCGTGACCACTGCCGAGTACCCGAGAACCGCGAACGCGCCCACGGCCTGCCGCCACAACTGATCGGCACCGCCGCCGTAGAACAGTCCGTCCACAGCCGCCGGCGCCTCCTGGGTGGCCACCAGGCCGACCATCAAGGTGCCGACCAAACCGCCGACCAGGTGCACGCCGACCACATCGAGCGAGTCGTCGAAGCCGAACTTGAACTTCAGCCCGACCGCCAGCGCACACAGGATGCCCGCCGTCGCTCCGATGGCCAGCGCTCCGAGCACGTTCACCGAGGAACAGGCCGGGGTGATAGCCACCTGCCCGGCCACCACACCCGACGCGGCGCCCAGCGAGGTGCCGCGGCCGTCCCGGATCCGTTCGGTGAGCAGCCAGGCGAGCATGGCAGCGGCGGTCGCGACCGTCGTGGTCACGAACGTGGTGCCTGCGATACCGCCTGCGCCGAGCGCCGATCCCGCGTTGAAGCCGTACCAGCCGAACCACAGCAGTCCCGCGCCGAGCATCACGAACGGCAGGTTGTGCGGACGCATCGGGGAGCCGGGCCAGCCGAGACGCTTGCCCAGGATCAGGGCCAGCACCAGCGCGGCAATGCCGGCATTGATGTGCACCGCGGTTCCACCGGCGAAGTCGATCGCTTTCAGCTTGTTCGCAATCCAGCCACCGGTCTCCGAGGTGACGCCGTCGAAGGCGAACACCCAGTGCGCCACCGGGAAGTACACGAACGTCGCCCACAGCCCGGCGAACAACAGCCAGCCGCCGAACTTAAGCCGGTCGGCGACCGCACCGGAGATCAGCGCGACGGTGATGATGGCGAACATCAGCTGGAAGGCCACGAACACCGTCATCGGGATGGTGCCGGCCAGCGGAATGGTCACCTCCGCGACTGCCTCGATACCGGCGGCCGGGTCTTCGATCACCTCGGTGAAGGCGTTGCCACCGATCAGGCCCTTGAGTCCGAAGTACTGGCTCGGGTCACCGAACAGTCCGAACTTATCGTTGCCGAACGCGATCGAATATCCGTAGAGCACCCACAGCACCGTGACAAGGCCCATAGCGCTGACGCTCATCATGATCATGTTGAGCACGCCACGGGCGCGCACCATGCCACCGTAGAAGAATGCCAGTCCCGGTGTCATCAGCAGCACGAGCGCGGCGCTCACGAGCAGCCACGCGGTGTCACCGGAGTCCGGCACTCCCATCACTGGGAATTGGTCCACTCGCAGATCCCTCCTTCAGATCGCCGTACCCCGACGACTCAGGACAGAACATTGCGCAGTCGTTGTTTCCGGGGCCACACCTCGGTGTTTCATCGAGGTGAACGGATCACCGGCTTACGTTTCGCTGTTGTAACGTGCTGGCGATCAGCCGAGAAGGGCGTCGACGAACGCGCCCGGCTCGAAGGGAGCCAGGTCATCCGGGCCTTCTCCAAGACCGACCAGTTTCACCGGCACCCCGAGTTCCTGCTGGACGCGGAACACGATGCCGCCCTTGGCGGTTCCGTCGAGCTTGGTCAAGACCACCCCGGTGATGTCGACGACGTCGGCGAACACCCTGGCCTGGGCAAGTCCGTTCTGACCGATGGTGGCGTCCAGCACCAGCAGCACCTCGTCGACCGCGGCGCGCTTCTCCACCACCCGCTTGACCTTGCCGAGTTCGTCCATCAGGCCGGTCTTGGTGTGCAACCGCCCGGCGGTGTCGATGACGACGACGTCCGCGCCCGCGGCGATGCCCTCGGTCACCGCGTCGAAGGCCACCGATGCGGGGTCGGCCCCCTCGGCACCACGCACCACCTCCGCGCCCACCCGGGCTGCCCAGCTCTGCAGCTGGTCGGCCGCGGCTGCCCGGAAGGTGTCGGCCGCACCGAGCACAACCCGGCGACCATCGGCCACCAGCACCCGGGCCAGCTTGCCGACCGTGGTGGTCTTACCGGTTCCGTTGACCCCGACCACCAGCAGCACCGAGGGCTTGTCGGCGTGCGGCAACGCCCGGATGGAGCGGTCGAACTCCGGATTGAGCTCACTGATGAGCACCTCGCGTAGCACCGCGCGCGCCTGAGCCTCGTTGCGCACGCTCGTGCTGGCCATGGCGGCCCGCAGATGCTCGGTGACCGACGCGGTCGCCGTCGGGCCGAGGTCGGCCACCAGCAGGGTGTCCTCGACCTCATCCCAGGACGCCTCGTCGAGGTCACCTCCACCGAGCAGGCCCAGCATGCTGCGGCCGAAGGCGTTCTGCGACTTGGCCAGCCGCCCACGCAGCCGCTCCAGCCGGCCGGCCGACGGGGCGATGGAGTCGATATCGGGCGCCGTCGGGGCGATCACGGGCGCTACGACGTCCTCGGCAGCCGGCGGGGCGGGCGGAACGTCGAGGTCGGCAGACTCCTCGATGACCGCCGGTTCCGGCAACTGGACCTGGGAGATGGGGCGCTTCAGCGAATCCCTCGGGATGGCGGCGTCGTCCCCGACGCCGGGCAGTCCGGTGGTGTCCAGACGGGGCGGCTTGGCGGGCGGCCGCTCAACCGTCGCCGGTGCTGACGATTGTGTGAAGGTTATGCCCGTTGATGCGGTGTAGCCGCCGGAGCGGTCCACCGGTGTGGGAGCCTCGATGGCAGTTCCGGTGCTGCCGCGCAGGCTGACCTGCCGGCGGCGATAGAGCACCGACCCGACGACCAGCGCGATGATGACGAGGACGGCGATGACCGCGATAGCGATCCAGAGACCCTGGGACACCGTGTCATTGTTCCAGGGTTTCCCGTCGCGCCCCGCAGACCCCGGCAAACCCGCTCAGGAGCGCTTCCGATGACGATGGCGGCGCGCAAGCTGCGGCATATCGAGGCCTGCCTGACCGGACCGGTGGAGTTCGTCGGGGTCACCACCGGCTTCGAATGGTTCGACCTGCCCTATAACGCGCTGACTCAGACCAACCTGGCCACCGTGGACCTGTCCACCCGCTTCCTGGGCGAAGGCCTGCGGGCGCCGGTGCTGATCGGCGCGATGACCGGCGGAGCCGAGCTGGCCCGCACCATCAACCGCAATCTGGCCGGTGCGGCCCAGCAACTGGGGATCGGCATGATGCTGGGCTCCCAGCGCATCATGCTCGGTGACGGCGACGACGCGCGCCGGGCGGCAGCCAGCTTCGAGGTCCGCGACGTGGCGCCAGACATTCTGCTCATCGGCAATATCGGCCTGGCCCAGGTTTCCGACACGCTGGCTCCGGTGCTGAGCACTGCACTGGATCGGGTTGGCGCGAATGCCGTTGCCGTACATGTCAACCCACTGCAGGAGGCGATGCAGGAGGACGGCGACACCGACTTCGCCGGCTCATCTCAGCGACTGGGACGGTTGGCCGCCGAACTGGGCTATCCGGTCATGGTCAAGGAGGTGGGGCACGGTATCGGCGCGGCCGCCGCGGCGCGGCTGCGGGGTCTGCCGATTGCCGCCGTCGACGTCGCCGGGGCCGGCGGCACCTCCTGGGCGCGGGTCGAGCAACTGGTCCGCTACGGCGAGGTGCGCTATCCGGCTGTCGCCGACTGGGGCATTCCCACCGCACAGGCCCTGATGGAGGTGCGCCGCGAACTGCCCGGGATGGCACTGATGGCCTCGGGCGGGGTCCGCTCCGGTATGGACGCCGCCAAGGCACTGGCGATGGGCGCCGACGTGGTGGCGATGGCCCGCCCCCTGTTGGCCCCGGCCATCGAGTCGACGGACGCGGTGGTCGACGTCCTCGGCGGGATCATCGAGGAACTGAGGGTCTGCCTGCACGGATGCGGGGCGGCCAATCTGGAGAAACTGCGCAGCGTCGGGGTCAACGGCTGAGCCTGGTTTCAGAACGGCGGCGGCCTGTTGCGCTCGGCGACGCGGGCATCGTTGAGGGCTCTTTCCCGCTTGACCCGGCAGGCCTGCTCAATGGCACGCGTTCGTCGGCGTAACGGCATCTTCCGGGCCCGGTCCGGGTATTCCTCAGTCGTCGGCCCCGTCGGCACCAGGGCAGTCGCGGTGTCCCAGCCGGGAAACAGCACCCGACTGCCCGGAACGGTGATGTAGAAATTCCCGGTAGGCGAGGTCCAGCGAATGGTCCCGTCGGGGAACTGCTGGTCAGTCCAGCCGCGCTCGCCGGTCCAGAAGGTTTTCAGAAGATGATGTTTCCGGCACAGCAGCCGAAGTCCGGAGGCATGTGTCGGCCCGATCGGCCAGGCGATGGCGTGGTCCACATCGCAAGCCTCGGCGGGCTGGTCGCAGTGCGGGAAGCGGCACGTCATATCCCGCATCCGGACAAACTCGTCGAGCGCGGTGGACGGCCGGTACTGGGGTTCGGGGTCATCGGACGGAGGGCGCAGATGGCGGATTTTAGCTCCGGCCCGGATTAGTTCGGCCAGCAGCGGACCGGGGATGACCCCGCCCCCGAGGATGACTGAGGTCGATGGCGGGCATACCGGTTCGGGTTCCGGATCTCCTGCCAGATAGTCGCGAAGGCTCATACCGCGGGTGTACGGGCGCGATTCCGGCCGGCCGGACAGGTTGGGATCGGACGCGGCGGCGTCACCGCCGGCCCGCAGCGCAGCAGCTTCGGTGAGCACGTGGATCACGATCGCGGAGGCGGATCCGGCGCCGTCGGCCGCCTCGCACGCAGACGAACCGCACTGGCAGGGCAGCCGATCGGATCCGGCGGCCAGTGCGCCGAGGGCATCTGCGCGGCGCTGGTCGACGGTACGAGGATCGGCGTCGCACACTCCGTGCGCCAGCTGGGTCAACCGCTTCTTGAGGATCGCGGCATCCGTGGAGAACAGCCTGCCCCACATCGCACTGGTGCCGGATTCGTCGTCGCGGCCGCCGATCTGAACCTCACGACTGCGAGCCCTGGCGCGGGTGCGTCGCAACGCCCCGGGGTCGACTCGGTCGACAAGGCCGTCGATGACCTGTTCCAGCCTGTGGTCCGACAGCGGGCCCCAGGTGCGGCAGTGCTCGGCGAGGGCCGCATCGATGGCGGCCAGGGCGTCCTCGTCCTCGACCAGCAGGGTGCGCCAGGCGATCGCCGAGACGACGCGGTAGCCCAGCATGCCGTCGGAGAACAGCTGCGCGACCCGCGGCAGCCGGCGGGCCAGCGTGAGGCCGAGGCGCATCTGACCTGACGCGCGTCCATGACTGATGCTCAGCGCGGCCGACACCTCGGCGGCCGCGGCATCCCAGGAGTCGCATGCCCAGTCGGCACGGTCGTCGTCGCCGCATCGGCGGCGGGCCAACTCCGCGACGGCGGCGAGTCGCCGGGCGGCGGCCGATGCTTCGGCGCTCGCCCACTGCTCGATGGCGGCAATGACGGCCGAGTCATCCGCCGATCGGAGTTCATTATCGAACATGTATTCGATTATAGAAGAGCCCTGCGACACGTTGACCCGTCCGCCCGCGGAGGGGGTTAAGCCTGGCTGGCGACCAGGTCCTCCCCGCGCATCCGCTGGGAGATCACCGCGGTGATGCCGTCACCCTGCATCGAGACGCCGTAGAGCGCATCGGCGATCTCCATGGTCGGCTTCTGGTGGGTGATGACGATCAGCTGGGACTGGGACCGCAGTTGTTCGAACAACCCGATCAGGCGGCGCAGGTTGACGTCATCGAGGGCGGCCTCGACCTCGTCCATCACGTAGAACGGCGACGGCCGGGCCCGGAAGATGGCCACCAGCATGGCCACCGCGGTCAGCGACTTCTCACCACCGGAGAGCAGCGAGAGCCGCTTGACCTTCTTGCCGGGCGGACGGGCCTCCACCTCGACTCCGGTGGTGAGCATATCGGCGGGGTTGGTGAGCAGCAGCCGTCCCTCGCCGCCGGGGAACAGGGCTGCGAAGACCTGGGTGAACTCCCGCTCCACGTCCGCGTAGGCCTCGGTGAAGACCTGCAGGATGCGGTTGTCGACGTCGCCGATCACGTCGAGCAGGTCCTTGCGGGCGGCCTTGACGTCCTCGAGTTGGGTGGACAGGAAGTTGTAGCGCTCCTCCAGCGCGGCGAACTCCTCCAGCGCCAGCGGGTTGACCCGGCCCAGCTCGGCCAGATCCCGCTCGGCGCGTTTGGCGCGACGCTCCTGGGTCGGCCGGTCGAACGGCATCGGTGCCGGCGCGCTGACCTGCTCGCCGCGCTCGCGGGCCTGCTCGTATTCGGCCATCTCCAGTTCTGTCGGCGGCAGTGTCACCTGGGGTCCGTATTCGGCGACCAGGTCATCGCCGGCCATACCGAACTGGTCGAGCACCAACTGCTCGAGCTGTTCGATGCGCAGCGAGGCCTGCGCCTTGGCCACCTCGTCGCGGTGCAGCGAGTCGGTCAACTCGCCGATGCGGACGTTCAGCGCGGTGACCGCCTCGCGGGTGGCGGTCATCGCGGTGGCCCGCTGCTGGCGCTCGGCGGCGAGTTGGTCGCGGGACCGCGATGCCGCCGCAACCACACCGGACAGGTGCCCGGCGATCCGTCGCCCGGACTCGGCCACCGCGGCGGCCACCTCCGAGGCGTGTTGGCGGGCGGCCCGGGCCGCGCTGGCACGAACCCGTGCCTCCCGCTCGGCGGCGGCCGCGCGGCGAAGCGAATCGGCCCGTCCCCGAACGGCATTCGCACGCTCCTCAGCGGTGCGCACCACCAGCCGGGCCTCCACCTCGGTGGCCCGGGCGGCCTCCGCGACAGCCTGGATCTGCTGGCGCTCCCCCGGTGTGGCCTCCACCACGCTCTGGGACTCCTGGGCGGCGTGCAGTCGCGCCTCGAGGTCGGCGAGTTCCTCGACGGTCTGGACCCGGCCGGCTTCGAGTTCGGCGCGCTGGGCCTGCAGACGGCGCCACTCGTCCTCGGCGGCGCGAACCTCCTGGCCCAGCCGGCCGAGTTGTTCGTAGATCGCCGCGATGGCGGCATCGGATTCGTTGAGCGCCGCCAGCGCCTGCTCGGCGGCGTCCTGACGGTTGGACTGCTCGGCCAGCGCACCGGCCAGGGCGGCGGCCAACTCACCGACCTGGGTCTCCGCGGCGAGGAGGTCGTTGCGGGCCTGCTCGATCCGTCCGGCGATCTCCAGCGTGCTGGGCTTGCGGTCGGAGCCGCCGTCCACCCAGCCGGCGCCCACCAGGTCACCGTCGCGGGTGACCGCGCGCAGCGCCGGTCGGGACGCCACCAGATCGAGCGCGGCGGCCAGATCATCGACGACGGCGACCCCGGACAGCATCGCCGTCATCGCACCCTGCAGTCGGGGTGGCGCCTCGACGAGGTCGGCTGCCCAGCGGACGCCCGCGGGCAGCGGCGTGGCGTCGTGGTGCGCGGCGGCGGGCCAGTCGGCCAGGACGATCGCCGCCCGGCCCCCGTCGGCATCCTTGAGGGCCTGGACCGCTGAACGGGCGGAGGAGAAGCCGTCTGCCGCCACCGCGTCGGCGGCCGCCCCCAGTACCGCCGCCAGCGGGGTCTCGTAGCCGGGGCTCACCTTCACCAGTTTGGCTACGGTACCCAGAAGTCCTGTGCCGCTTCGGTTCTCCACCAACCAGGCGGCACCGTCCTTACGTTCCAGACCGACCGCGAGCGCGTCGATACGGGCCCGCAACGAGGCGACCTGGCGTTCGGCGGCACGTTCGGCGGTCTGCAGTTCCGAAACCCGCTCGTCGGCCAGTCGCAGCGCGGCCACCGTGCGGTCGTGGTGCTCGTCTAGGCCCAGCTCGCCCTGGTCCAGTTCGCCGATCCGGCCCTGCACCGTCTCGAACTCGGCCCGGGCCAACTCGGTGCGGGCGGCGGCCTCATCGATGGCGGTGGTAAGCCGCGCCACTGAATCGTCGATGGACTCCACCCGGGCTCGACCCGTCTCGACCCGGCCGGTCAGCCGGGCCAGGCCCTCCCGGCGGTCGGCTTCGGCCCGGACGGCGGCCAGGTGGGCCCGCTCGGCCTCGGTGGCAGCAGTCTCCTTCTCGGCGAGTTCGGCGCGGGCGGCATCGAGGCGGGCCTTGGCCTCCTCGAGTTCGGCGATCAGTCGCCGCTCCTGTTCGGCCATCTGATCGGCCTGGGCGTCGAGTTCGTCGGGATCGGGTCCGGTGCCGGTCGTCGGTTCGATGTCGAGGTACTGGGCCCGCTCACTGGCGATGCGCACCGTCGCGCTGACCCGCTCGGCGAGCGCCGAGAGCCGGAACCAGGTCTGTTGGGCGGCGTCGGTGCGCTCCGACAGCGAGGCCACCGCGGCCTCATGGGCGGCCAGCGACGCCGACGCCTCGGCCAGCCGGGCGGCGGCCTCCTCGTGCTCGCGGCGCAGGGTGGTCTCGATATCGTCGGCCCCGGCGAACTCCGCACGGCGGACCACCAGGTCGTCGGCGGCCAGCCGCAGCCGGGCGTCGCGAAGGTCGGCCTGGATGGTCGCCGCGCGCCGGGCGACCTCGGCCTGGCGTCCGAGCGGCTTGAGCTGGCGGCGCAACTCGGTGGTCAGGTCGGTCAGTCGGGCCAGGTTCGCCGAGGTGGCGTCCAGCTTGCGCAGCGCCTTTTCCTTGCGCTTGCGGTGTTTGAGGACGCCGGCGGCCTCCTCGATGAAGGCCCGACGGTCCTCGGGACGGGATTCGAGAATCTGGGCGAGGCGGCCCTGGCCGACGATGACGTGCATCTCGCGGCCGATACCGGAGTCGCTGAGCAGCTCCTGAATGTCGAGCAGTCGACAGGATTGGCCGTTGATCTCGTATTCGCCGGCGCCGTCGCGGAACATCCGGCGGGTGATCGACACCTCGGAGTACTCGATCGGCAGCGCGTTGTCGGAGTTGTCGATGGTCAGGGTGACCTCGGCGCGGCCCAGCGGCGCCCGTGAGGAGGTGCCGGCGAAGATGACGTCCTCCATCTTGCCGCCGCGCAGGGTCTTGGCACCCTGTTCACCCATCACCCAGGTCAGCGCGTCGACGACGTTGGACTTGCCCGACCCGTTGGGTCCGACAACGCAGGTGATGCCCGGCTCGAAGCGCAGAGTCGTCGCCGAGGCGAAGGACTTGAAGCCCTTGAGCGTCAGACTCTTGAGATACACGTCGGGTCAGCGTACCGGCGGGCCGATCGGCGTCGCCGGTACCCCGACCCCATCCCCCCGCTAGCTCCGGGTGTCGGCGGCCGAGCGAGGGCTGTACTCGCGAACGGCTGCCCGCGAGGCGATCCAGGTCCAGCCCGGCTCACGCGCGGGGGCATCCTCAGCCACGATGGTCAGTCCGGCGGCGGCGGCATCGGAGAAGTCGTCGTCGATGTGCACGACGTTGGTGAATCCGTGGTGCAGCAGCAGCGAGGCCACCGCGGCGGCGCGGTAGCCGGATCCGCAGTAGACATACACCGGCTTGTCTCGCGGGATCTCCGCGAGCCGGTCGGCGACCTCGTAGAACGGCATGAAGACGGCCCCGTCGATATGACCGGACTCCCATTCCAGGACTTGGCGGGTATCCAGCAGGCAGATCTCACGGTCGGCGGCCATCGCCGCTGCAACACCGTGGAAGTCCACCTGCTCGAGGCGCTGTGCCGCTGCGGGGTCATCCAGCCAGGCCTCCGGTCCGCCGGCGGCCTGGCCGACGGCGTTGTCGATGCCGACCCGGACCAACTCGCGGTGCGCAGCGTGAACCTGCTCGGGGGTCGATCCCAGCAGGGTCACCGGGGTGCCCCACGGGAGCATCCATGCGAGGTAGTTGATGAACGGCCCGTCGAGGTCGAAGTTCACCGCGCCGGGAACGTGACCGGCTGCGAAGACCTTGCGCGCGCGGAGGTCGACGACCCACTCCCCGCGGTTGATGCGCTCCCGCAGCACCGCGGGATCGGCCGGCTCCGGCATCGACAGGTCGACATCACCGGGCCCGGCCGCATTGGCCGGTCCCATGTGCGCGTAGTAGGCGGGGAAGACGTCCAGGCCGGCGAGCAGGTTGGCCACGAACTCCTCCTCCGCCTCGGTCAGTGCGGGGTTGATCGTCTTCTCGTTGCCGATGGTCGACGACAGGCCCTGCGCCTGCGTCGCCGCACAGAACGACCCGAAGCCGTGGGTGGGATAGATCGGGGTCTCGTCGTCGAGGGTGTCGGCCAGGCGGCGCACCGAGTGCCACTGGTCGTGGGCCTGCTTGACGGCCAGATCCGGCGCCACGAGATCAGGCCTGCCGACGCTGCCATAGAGCAGCGAGCCGCCGGTGAACACCGCACCCAGGTGATCGCCCTTGCGTACGGCGAAAGACACGTGATGCGGGGTGTGGCCCGGGGTGTGGATGACGTCGACGGTCATGTCGCCGACGGCGAAGGAGTCGCCGTCGCGGACTGCCAGCGCCTCGAAGGCGAGATCGACGTCGCCGGGCACCACATAAGTCGCGCCGTGCCGGCGCGCGAGCTCCAGACCGCCGGTGACGTAGTCGTTGTGGATGTGGGTCTCCGCGACGTGCGTCAGCGTCAGCCCGTGCTCGGCGAGCAGGGTCTCAATGCGGTCGAAGTCTCGTTGCGGATCGACGACGAGGGCGCGGACGCCGTCGTGGGCGATATAACTACGGTCCCCGAGACCGCTGGAGTCCAGCGGGATGACGTGGGGGGCTGCTGTGTCGGACATGGGATCTCCAAGTGCGTTTCGGTGGCGTTGGCTCCACGTCGACAATACCCCCACCCGTACCTGCCCGGCATCAGCAGTTCGGGGATCAGCGCTCGCGGAAACCCGCCATCGGCTCCCCCGCCGCACCGACATCGGCCACCACGGCGTCCACCACGCCCGGGGTGCTGCCGCCGCGCAGCAGGTCCAGAAGTCGATCACAGGCCTGCCGCGGGCCCCGGGCGACCACCAGCACCCGGCCGTCGGGCTGATTGGACGCGTATCCGGTCAAGCCCAGTTCCAGCGCCCGGGATCGGGTCCACCAGCGAAAGCCGACACCCTGGACATGACCGTGCACCCAGGCGGTCAACCGAACCTCGTCACTCACGGCCGGTCTCAACGATGTCGACGGTGATCTCGGTGCCGGATTTCAACGTGCGTCCGACGGTGCAGACCCCGTCGATGGCGCGGGTGACGACCACCAGGAGGCGCTGCTTGTCCTCGGCGGACAGCCCGGACAGGTCGACCTCGAGCTTCTCCTCGAGTAGCGGATAACGCTCCTCGTCCCGGTCGGCATCGCCGGAGACCCGGATGACGGCCGGGTAGTCGTCACCGAGCCGGCGGCGCAACGGCTGATCGCTGCTCAGTCCCGAACAGCCGGCCAGTGCGATCTTCAGCAATTCGCCCGGGGTGAAGACCCCCTCATCGGTCACCGACCCGATCTGCACCTCCGCACCGCGGCTGCTGCGGCCGGTGTAGCGGCGGATTCCGGTGCGTTCAACCCACAGGTCAGTCATGAGCTGTTTCTACCGTGCCGGAGGCCTCATCCGGGGCCGGGGCTGGCAGACCGGGCAGTAGAACGAGGAGCGGTTCATGAACTTCTCCCGCCGGATGACCGCTCCGCACCGCCTGCAGTTGCGGTCCTCGCGGCCGTAGACGTTCAGCGAGCGGTCGAAGTAGCCGGACTGGCCGTTGACATTGACGTACAACGAGTCGAACGACGTGCCGCCCTCCCGCAGTGCCTCGCGCATCACCTCGGCAGCGCAGTCGAGCACCTCCCCGAGTTGGCGGCGGGTGAGCTTCTCGGCGATGCGCGCACCGTTGACCCGCGCCCGCCACAGCGCCTCGTCGGCGTAGATGTTGCCGATACCGGAGACCACGGTCTGGTCGAGCAGCTGCCGCTTGATCTCGGAGTGCTTGCGCCGCAACACCGAGACCACGGCATCGCGGTCGAACAACGGATCCAATGGGTCGCGTGCGATATGCGCGACGGGCGCGGGAACCCTGCTGGTGTCGACGGTCACCAGGTCGGCCAACTGCCAACCGCCGAAGGTGCGCTGGTCGACGAAACTGAGCGCGGTGCCGTCGTCGAGCGTCGCCGCGATGCGCAGGTGATCGGTGTTGGCCAGCGGCCCGAGCAGCATCTGCCCGCTCATCCCCAGATGCACGACCAGCGCGGTCACGGTCTCGTCGTCCGCTCCGGTGATGGTGAGCCACAAGTACTTTCCGCGACGGTCGGTCCCGACAACATGCGCGCCAAGCAGCCGCGCGGTCAGATCCGCCGCGCCGGGCTCATGCCGGCGCACCGCGCGAGGGTGGCGCACACTGACACCGGTGATGGTCCGGCCGGCGACATGCTCCTGCAGGCCGCGCCGGACGACCTCGACTTCGGGAAGTTCAGGCATCCAGTTCGGCGGCGACAACCCCGCCCGGCGCCCGATCGGAGTCCAGGGCCGTCCAGGCCTGCGCTGCGGCGTCGGTCTCGGCGGCCTTCTTGGTCCGTCCGGTGCCCTCGCCGTAGACCTCGCTGCCGACGTAGACCACCGCGGAGAACCGCCGGTCGTGGTCGGGGCCCTCAGAACTGGTCTCGTACCGCGGCACGCCCAACCCGCGGTCGGTGGTGAGTTCCTGCAGGCTGGTCTTCCAGTCCAGGCCCGCGCCCAATGTCGCTGCGGTGTCGAGCAACTCGCCGAACAACCGCAGCACCACCGTGCGAGCGGTCTGGATACCGTGTTCGAGGTAGATCGCGCCGAGCAGCGACTCCATCCCGTCGGCCAGGATGCTGGACTTGTGGGCACCGCCGGTGGTGATCTCGCCCCGGCCCAGCAGCAGATACTCGCCGAGTCCGTCCTCGGTGAGATCGCGGGCCACCCCGGCCAGCGCCTGGGTGTTGACGATGCTGGATCGCAGCTTGGCCAGGTCCCCCTCGGGGCGGTCCGGGTGCCGGTGGAACAACTCGTCGGTGATGATCAGGCCCAGGACGGCGTCGCCGAGGAACTCCAGGCGCTCATTGGTCGGGAGGCCGCCGTTCTCGAAGGCATAGCTGCGGTGGGTCAGCGCCAGCGTCAGCAGGTCCTCGGGCAGTCCGACGCCGAGTGCGTCGATCAGGGCACGCCGGGTCACGACGGCTGCCCGTCGGCCGCATCGCGATCGGTGGGCATCATCGCGGCCAGCTTGGCCCAGCGCGGGTCGATCTGATCGTGGTGATGGTCGGGCCCGGCCGACGACAGCGCGACACCGCAGTGCGGGCACAGCCCCGGGCAGTCCGGCGAACACAGCGGAACGAACGGCAGTGCCAGTCC
>JBFYOR010000041.1:0-8666 GCA_041303695.1 Mycobacterium sp.
ACTCTTCTCGCGCCCTGTCCTGGCTCAGGCCACTGACGTTCGGTACCCGCGATCCCGGCGCTCCGTCGACGTAACGCGGCTCGGTCGGCGGCAAGCTGACCTCGCCGAAGTCCTCTGCGATGGGCGTCATCGCGGCGAACCAGGATTGGGCGGGTTCGTTGCCGCCGAAGAGGTCGCCGTCGTAGCACGGCCGCAGCGGGAACGAGCACAGGTCACCCGGATCGGGGGAGTCGTCGTAGATGTAGTTCACCGCGGCGAAGCGGTTGGTGTAGCCGAAGAAACCCGCCGACCGATGGGCCTCGGTGGTGCCGGTCTTGCCCGACATCGGCAGCGTCCAGCCGGCTCCGTTGGCGGCCGGTGCGCCGGTACCACTGATGGTGTCCCGGCCGAGAGCGTTGGACAGGGTGTTGGCCAGGCCTTCCGGGACCACCTGCTCGCAGGCTTCGGCGTTGACCGCGATCTCGTTCCCGCGCCGGTCGTAGATCTTGTCGACCGGGTTGGCCGGGCACCACGTTCCGCCGGAGGCGAGAGTGGCTGCGACATTGGCCAATTCCAGCGGATTGACCTGAAAGGGGCCCAGCGTGAAAGACCCGATGTTCTGCCGCTTGATGAAGTCGGCCAGGCTCTCGTTGTTGTCGTTCTCGTAGCCCCGCGCGGTGCCCGGTTCGGCATAGGACCGCAGACCCAACCTGACGGCCATGTCGACGCTGCGGGTCACACCGACCTGGGAGATCAGTTTGGCGAACGCGGTGTTGGGGGACTTCGACAGCGCCTCGGTCACGCTCATGGTCAGGTTCCGCGGATCGCGGTAGTTCTCCACGCACCAGGTCTGGCTGGGGCAGCCCTTGGCGCCGCCTTCGCCGAGTCCCTTCGCGTTGAACCGTGCTGGTACGTCCAGGTTGGCGTTGATACCCAGGCCCAGTTCCAGGGCCGCGGCGGCGGTGAAGATCTTGAAGATCGACCCCGCCCCATCGCCGACCATGGAGAACGGCTGCGGCTGAACGGTCTGACCGATGTCGGTATCCAGGCCGTAGGAGCGGTTGCTGACCATCGCGATGACCGGATGACTGGTCTTGCCGGGCAGTACGACGTTCATCACGCTCGCGATGCCCTCAAGGTCCGGTGCGGCGATCGAGTCGATGGATTCCTTCACGTCGGTCTGCACATCGGGATCCAGTGTGGTCTTGATCAGGTAGCCGCCCCGGGCGATCTGCTCCTTGCTCATACCCGCGCGCAACAGGTATTCCTGCACGTAGTCGCAGAAGAATGCCCGGTCGCCGGCCGCGATGCAGCCTCGCGGGAGTTCATTGGGCCGGGGCAGGGTGCCCAGGGGCTGTTGCTTGGCGGCGCGCAGCTCCTCAGCCTTAGCCGGCAGTTGCTCGATCATGGTGTCCAGCACGAGGTTTCGGCGCGCCAGTGCCCCATCCGGATTGGTGTAGGGATTCAGCGCGGACGTCGACTGAACCAAACCCGCCAGTAGTGCGGACTGCTGCCAGTTCAGGTCGGAGGCGTTGATACCGAAATAGGTCTGCGCGGCGTCCTGGATTCCGAACGCGCCGTTTCCGAAAGACACCAGGTTGAGATAGCGGGTGAGGATCTCGGGTTTGGTCAGCGTCTTGTCCAGCGAAAGGGCCATCCGGATCTCACGTAGCTTGCGCGCGGGTGTGGGCGCCGTCGCGGCCCGCTTGTCGGCGTCGGTCTGGGCCACCACCAGCAGTTGGTAGTTCTTCACGTACTGCTGCTCGATGGTGGATCCGCCACGGGTGCTGTAATCGCCGGCGGCGTAGCCCGCCAGGCCGGTGAGAGTGCCCTTCCAGTCCACGCCGTTGTGCTCGGCGAACCGTTTGTCCTCGATGGAGACGATGGCCAATTTCATGGTGTCGGCGATCTGGTCGCCGGGGACCTCGAAGCGGCGCTGGGCGTACAGCCAGGCGATGGTGTTGCCCTTCGAGTCGACCATGGTCGTCACGGCCGGCACGTCACCCTCAAGCAATTGGGCCGAACCGTTGGCCACGATGTCGGAAGCCCGATTGGACATCAGCCCCAGGCCACCCGCCACGGGAAACAGCAGGCCCGCCATGATCACGCCGGCCAGAAGACAGCACCAGGCCAGCTTGATGAAGGTGGAACCGGCCGGGGGTCGTTCCGACATGGGGTACAGAGTACTGAGGTGCTGTCCGGGTCTTGCGGCTGCGCCTGCCGGCGGTCAGATACCGGTGAATTCTGACGTTGCAGTCACAAAACCGCAGTTCATGGCATGACTGGACGCTTGTGCAAAAAAACTGTGACGAGACTGTTGCGCAAACGCAACCTGACCACCTACTTTAAGCACACAGTGCGACGCAGGTAACACTTGCTCAGCAATGTGGCGTAGATCGCACCGGGTCTACATCGGAGGGATTCGCCGCCCCAACGGGCGGCTCGACGAAGGGAATCGCCCGTGTCGGGGATTCGGCCCGCTGCCCGCAGGACCAGCTCAGTATCGATCCAGGGACCCCTCCAGGGGGTGGCGGGGGAGGCCCGCATCGCCTGGGTTTCCCAGGCCATGTGCCGTTCGGCCGACCCCGACCAGCTCTTCGTGCGTGGCGCCGCCCAGCGCAAGGCTGCGGTCATCTGCCGGCACTGCCCGGTGATCACCGAATGCGGTGCCGACGCTCTGGACAACCGGGTGGAGTTCGGTGTCTGGGGTGGGATGACCGAGCGGCAGCGCCGCGCCCTGCTCAAGCAACACCCCGAGGTTTCGTCCTGGTCGGAGTTCTTCGCCGCCCAGCGCAAGCACCGCAGCGTCAGCTGAGCGAACGCCGGCTGTCGCCGGCTAGGTCTCGCCGGTGATCTGATCGGCGATCGCCTGCAGCGCGTCGAGATCTGACACGTCGAACGGCAGCGACGGTACGCCGACCACCGGGACATGCGGGTTGGCTCCGGTGAACCTCGACAACAGCCGAACCTCGCGCTTGGCGGTCTGTCCGCGGTCGGCATGGATGCGAAGCACGCCGGCGGTCAGTGCGTCGCCGTGATCCTCGGGTGCGGCCTCCAACTCGGTGGCGCCGTCGACGGCGCGTTCCACCGTCAGCGGGCACAGCATCGGGTGGGTGCGGTTGAGGATCAGCCCGGCCAACGGCATGCCCTCCTGGGAGAGCCGGTCGACGAAGAAGGTGGCCTCCCGCAGCGCGTCCGGTTCGGCCGCCGAGACCACCACGAACTGGGTGCCGCGACGTTTGAGCAAGTCGTAGGTGCGGTCGGCCTTCTCTCGGAAACCGCCGAATGTCGAGTCCAATGACTGCACGAAAGTTGCTGCGTCAGAGAGCATCTGGGAGCCAAGAATGGTCGACATCGCCTTCATCGCAAGGCCCATCACACCGGTCACCAGTTTGCCGATGCCGCGGCCCGGGCCCAGCAGCAACTTCCACAGTCTGCTGTCCATGAAGCTGCCCAGTCGTTTGGGCGCGTCCAGGAAGTCCAGGGCGTTGCGAGACGGCGGGGTGTCGACGACGACCAGATCCCAGCGGTCCTGGGCAAGGAGTTGGCCGAGTTTCTCCATGGCCATGTACTCCTGAGTGCCGGCCAAGGAGGTGGCGACCGTCTGGTAGAACTTGCTGTCCAGGATCGTTTGGGCGCGACCGTCATCGGAGTACTCCAGGACCATCTCGTCGAAGGTCCTCCGCATGTCGAGCATCATCGCGTGCAGTTCGCCGGCGACCTCCTCGCCCAGTGGAACGCGTTGCGGCTCGTTGCCGAGTTCCTGGATGCCGAGCGCCTGCGCCAGGCGTTTGGCGGGGTCGATGGTCAGGACCACCACATGGCGGCCGTATTCGGCCGCGCGCAGCGCCATTGCCGCGGCCGTGGTCGTCTTTCCGACCCCGCCTGCCCCGCAGCAGATCACCACCCTGTTGGACTTGTCCGAAAGGATGGACTTCATATCCAGTACCGGAGGTGCCCCGCTCATCGTTGGCCTTCCCTGGTCGCTGCCGGTCCGCTGATTGCCGGTTGGACGTTCACCCTCATCGGACACCTTGCTGGGCAAGGACTTCGGCCAGTTCATAGAGACTGCCCAAGTCCACGCCATCGGCGACGGTGGGCAGCTGTAGACGAGGAACGTGCAGCCGGTCCAGTTCGGTGCCGCTCTGCGCGCGGGCACGGATCCGGCTGGCATGTTCGATCGCCTCGGTCAACAGCCCGGCGAAGTCGGTGTCGGGCATCGTGATCCCCGCGCGGGAAAGTCCGGCCCGGACCGCGTCGGCGTCGATATCGCCGTCCGCCGCCTTGGCCAGGTCGTCGGCCGGCAGGAACGCCGGGATATTGCGGTTGACGATCACGCTGCCGATCGGCAGGTCGAGTTCCTCGAGCTCCTCGATCGCCTCGATGGTCTCCTGGATCGGCAGTGCCTCCAGCAGTGTCACCAGATGGATCGCGGTCTGATCGGAGTGCAGCAGGCGCACCACGCCCTCGGCCTGGGAGTGCACCGGCCCGCCCTTGGCCAGATCCGACAGGGCCTTGGTCACGTCCAGGAACCGGGAGATCCGGCCGGTCGGCGGGGAGTCGACCACGATGGCGTCGTACATCGGGCTCTTGTCCCGGTCCACCCGGATGGCGGCTTCCTTGATCTTGCCGGTCAGCAGCACGTCGCGCAGACCAGGGGCGATGGTGGTGGCGAACTCGATGGCCCCGACCCTGCGCATGGCGCGGCCGGCGATACCCAGGTTGTAGAACATGTCGAGGTATTCCAGGAAGGCCGACTCGAGGTCGATGGCCAGGGCGTTGACATGCCCACCCCCGTCGGCGGTCGCCACCTTGGTTTCCTCGTAGGGCAGCGGCGGCACGTCGAACAACTGCGCAATACCTTGGCGGCCTTCGACTTCCACCAGCAGCACCCGCCGGCCGCCGGCCGCCAGGGTCAGCGCCAGCGCGGCCGCGACGGTGGTCTTGCCGGTACCGCCCTTGCCGGTGACGAAATGCAGTCGGGCCTTGGTCAAGCGGGCGGGCCAGCCGACTTCGCTGCCGTCATTGGATTGGGTCGCCACCAGTGCATGCTATCCAAGCCTGCACCGGGACTTGGGCGAGTCGCGAAGAGGTTAGGCTTCGGCCATGAACCAACCGACCACATGGGAGTACGCAACCGTGCCGTTGCTTACCCACGCGACCAAGCAGATCCTGGACCAGTGGGGCGCAGACGGCTGGGAACTGGTCTCAGTGCTGCAGGGCCCGACCGGGGAGCAGCACGTCGCCTACCTGAAGAGGCCTAAGTGACGGCTGGGGCCCGGCTTACCGAGCTCGGCGTCACCCTACCGGCAGTGGCCGTACCCCTGGCCGCCTATGTCCCGGCGGTGCGAACCGGCAATCTGGTCTACACCTCCGGACAGCTGCCGCTTTCCGGCGGCGAACTGATCCGCACCGGCAAGGTGGGTGCCGAGGTCAGTCCCGAGGACGCCACCCTGGCCGCGCGGGCCTGCGCGCTCAACGCGTTGGCGGCCATCGACGCGCTGGTCGGCATCGACTCGGTGGTGCGAGTGGTCAAGGTCGTCGGGTTCGTCGCCTCCGCCCCCGGTTTCACCGGCCAGCCCGGCGTGGTCAACGGCGCATCGGAATTCCTCGGTGAGGTGTTCGGCGACGCCGGAGCTCATGCCCGCTCGGCGGTCGGGGTGTCGGAGCTACCCCTGGACGCTCCGGTGGAGGTCGAACTCATCGTCGAGGTGGTTTGACCGCGGTGGACCATCCGGCCTACGGCATCCTGCGGCCGGTTACTGAGTCTGCTTCGGTGCTGCTGTGCGACAACCCCGGCCCGTTGACCCTGGACGGAACCAACACCTGGCTGCTGCGCGGGCCCGGCAGCGACGAGATCGTCGTCGTCGACCCGGGCCCCGACGATGACGCCCACATCGACCGAATCGCCGCGGTGGGCCCGATCCCGCTGGTTCTGATCAGCCACCGCCACGGTGACCACACCGACGGAATCGACAAACTCGTCGCAGCCACCGGTGCGACCGTGCGTTCGGTCGGCAGCGGGTTCCTGCGCGGTCGCGGCGGCCACCTTCGAGACGGCGAGACGATCGAGGCCGCCGGCCTTCGTATCGAGGTCCTCGCCACACCCGGCCATACCGCCGACTCGGTCTGCTTCGTTGTCGATGACGCGGTCCTGACGGCCGACACCGTTCTGGGCCGCGGCACCACCGTCATCGACGACGAGGACGGCAGCCTCGCCGACTACCTGGAGTCGCTGCGTCGCCTCCGGGGTCTGGGGCCACGCACGGTACTGCCGGGCCACGGACCGGAACTCGCCGACCTCGGCGCGGTCACCGGGATGTACCTGCTGCACCGCGAGCAGCGGCTGGAACAGGTGCGCGGCGCGCTACGGGTGCTGGGCGAGGACGTCACCGCCCGCCGCGTCGTCGAGCATGTCTACACCGATGTCGACGAGTCGCTGTGGGATGCCGCGGAGAGCTCGGTTCGGGCTCAACTGCGTTACCTGCGCGCCGCCGCCGGGCCGGGTTAGCGCGCTCGGCGGGCCAGCCGTTCGGAGTCGCAGATCAGCACGCTCTTGCCCTCGAGCCGGATCCAGCCGCGGTGGGCGAAGTCGGCCAGTGCCTTGTTCACCGTCTCCCGGGACGCCCCGACCAGCTGGGCGATCTCCTCCTGGGTCAGGTCGTGGGTGACCCGCATGGCGCCGCCCTCCTGGGTACCGAAGCGCTGAGCCAGCTGCAGCAGCTGCTTGGCGACCCGGCCCGGTACATCGGTGAAGATCAGGTCGGCCAGATTGTTGTTGGTTCGGCGCAGCCGGCGGGCCAGGACCCGCAGCAGCTGCTCGGCGATCTCGGGGCGGTCGGCGATCCAGGCACGCAGGGCGTCGCGGTCCATCGCGACCGCCCGTACCTCGGTGATGGTGGTGGCGCTGGACGTCCGCGGGCCGGGGTCGAAGATCGACAGCTCGCCGAACATGTCCGACGGCCCCATGATGGTCAGCAGATTCTCGCGGCCGTCCGGCGAGCGGCGGCCGATCTTCACCTTGCCGGAGATGATGATGTAGAGACGGTCACCCGGCTCACCCTCGGCGAACACCGTGTGGCCGCGCGGGAAATCCACTGGCTGCAGTTGTTTGGTCAGCGCCGAAACAGCGGTGGGATCGACCCCCTGGAAGATTCCGGCCCGCGCCAGGATCTCGTCCACAGTTGTCCCTCTCAGCTCTTCGGTGACCGGGTTCGCGCAAACGTCACCGCGACGGCCGGCCTATTGCTTAGGCAGTCTCGGTGACGGTCCAACGCTACACACGATTGGCCAATCCCGATGGCCGAAACAACGGATTCGGGCGAGTCGGCAGACCGGGTTCGTCGACCAGGAATACCGGATCCAGCCGGGCCGGCGGGGCAGAACCGGAGAACTCGTCGAGGGTCCGCCTCGCCGCCTTCTCCCGGGCGGCGCGGGCGGACTGCTCGAGTCGGACGACGATCTGGGCCGCGTTCGGCCGGTCGCCGTGCACGATGCTCTCCAGACGCTGCAAGCCGAACGTGCAGAGCATGAGTAGCCCGGGGAAACACACTGCGACCAACCAGGACATAGCCGGGAAGTAAACCGGCGCCAGGTCTCATCGGGGTCACGGAATGCCACCGTTCTGTCGGCGGTCAGTACCCTGGCATCGTGACGGCGGGTGCGACGGCGGGTGCGCCTGGGAGATCCGCGAAGTGGGATGGCGAGACTCGCCTCGGTCTGGTTCGCCGCGCACGCCGGATGAACCGGGCGCTGGCGAAGGCTTTTCCGGATGTCTACTGCGAACTGGATTTCAGCAATCCGCTCGAACTCACGGTGGCCACCATCCTGTCGGCGCAGAGCACCGATAAGCGGGTGAACCTCACCACCCCGGCCTTGTTCGAGAAGTATCGGAGCGCCCTGGACTATGCCCGGGCCGACCGCGCCGAACTCGAGGCGATGATCCGGCCCACCGGTTTCTTCCGCAATAAAGCCGACTCGTTGATCCGGCTCGGTCAGCAACTCGTCGAACGGTTCGACGGTGTGGTTCCGTCGACCATGGCTGAACTGGTGACGTTGCCGGGGGTCGGACGCAAGACCGCCAACGTCGTCCTCGGAAACGCTTTCGGGGTTCCGGGCATCACCGTCGACACCCACTTCGGCCGCCTGGTCCGTCGCTGGCAGTGGACCGCCGAGACCGATCCGGTGAAGGTCGAGCACGCCATCGGTGAACTCATCGAGCAACGCGAATGGACGTTGCTCAGCCACCGGGTGATCTTCCACGGCCGCCGGGTCTGCCACGCTCGCAAGCCCGCCTGCGGGGTCTGCGTTCTGGCCAGGGACTGCCCCTCCTACGGGACGGGCCCGACCGACCCGCTGACCGCGGCAGAACTGGTCAGGGGCCCTGAGACCGCGCACCTGCTCGCTCTGGCCGGGCTCTAGACCATGAGTACATCGACCCGCTGGACCGTGGCGGTACTCGCGGTGCTCGCCGCCCTCGCGGTGGCACTGGGTCTCGAATTCACCGACGGTCCGCCCCCGCCGGCCGCATCGGGCGACCAGGCCCAGCGCACCCACCGCGATGCCGACACCAGCGAGGCGCTTGCCGGTCCCCGCCGGAGCGCCGATCTGCTGCCGTGCCCGTCCGACGGTCAGGGCGCCGGTCCGGCACCGCTGCGCGGGCTGGTCGTCGAGTGTGCCGCCGACGG
>JBFYOR010000042.1:0-6502 GCA_041303695.1 Mycobacterium sp.
CGCTGATGTCGGCGGCCGGCAGCGAGAGCGGCGTGGGCGTCCTGGAGGCCTGCCGGGGCGAGAAGGATCTGCGGCTGACCCTGCTCAAGCCCGGCAAGGAAGAAGACGAACCGGACACCAAACACGTGCCGCTGCCCGGCGTCGCGATCGACGCGGAGGCCCGGGTGCTGGCCATGGCCGGCACCACCGCCGCGGTGTACCTGCCCACGCCGAGCCCGCAGGTCGTGGTCTACGACGAGACCGGCACCAAGGTGTCCGGCACCGAACTGCGCACCCCGCCCGCGCTGACCGGCGCGGCACCGGCCGTCACCCGGGCCGGCGACCTGATCACCTGGTGGACCGGAACCAGCGTCATGGTGTTCGACAACAAGCTGGACTACCGCTACACCCTGGACGCCACCGGGCCGCTGGCGCCGCTGGGACCGGCCACCATGATGGCCGGCCGGCTGCTGGTCCCGGTGGCCGAGGGCCTGGCCGTCTACGACCCGGCCGACGGCACCCAGGAGCGGGTGATCCCGCTGAAACACCCGGACGGCGCCGGCGCTGTGCTGCCTGCGGTCAGCGGGTCGATGGTGATCGAGCAGCGCGGGTCGGCGCTGGCCGGTTTCGGTCCGGCTTAGCTCTCGCCCTCGTAGGTCGGCAGCGCCTTGCCAGAGCGCCAGTGCTTGAGCAGTGACGTGGCCAGCTCCCGGTAGGCGGCCGAGCCCTTGTTCTTACGGCCGGCGAGCACCGAGGACCCCGACGCGCTGGCCTCGGCGAAGCGCACCGTACGCGGGATCGGCGGTGACAGCACCGGCAGGTCATAGCGATCGGCGACATCGAAGAGCACATCGCGGCTGTGGGTGGTGCGCGAGTCGTACAGCGTCGGCAGCGCACCGAGCAGTTTCAGGTTCGGGTTGGTGATCTGCTGGACGTCAGCGACGGTGCGCAGGAACTGTCCGACGCCGCGGTGGGCCAGGGTCTCGCACTGCAGCGGCACGATCACCTCGTCGGCGGCGGTCAGACCGTTGAGGGTCAGCACGCCCAGCGACGGCGGGCAGTCGATGATCACCACATCGAACTCGTCATCGAGCTTGGCCAGCGCCCGCTTCAGCGCGTACTCGCGGCCGGCCCGCATCAGGAGCATCGCCTCGGCGCCGGCCAGATCGATATTGGCCGGCAACAGGCTCATCCCCTCCGGGGTTTGAACCAACGCCGCGTTGGGCTCGACATCGCCGAGCAGCACCTCGTGCACCGACACCGGCAACTTGTCCGGGTCGGTTCCCAGCGAGAACGTCAGGCATCCCTGCGGGTCGAGGTCGACCAGCAGCACCCGCTTGCCCTCGCTGACGAACGCCGCCCCCAGGGAGGCAACCGTGGTCGTCTTGGCCACCCCACCTTTTTGGTTGGCCACTGCCAGTACTCGGGTCACGCCGACCATCCTTCCAGGTTCGTGCACAATCGGTGAGCGTGAGTGTCGGCAACCATCGTCTCGTCCTGCTCCGCCACGGCGAGACGGAGTGGTCGCGGGACCGCAAACACACCAGCCGCACCGACCTCGACCTCACCGACATCGGCCGCGAACAGGCGAAACTGGCCGGGCTCACCCTCGAGCATCTGGCCCTGGAGAATCCGCTGGTGATCAGCAGCCCGCGGCGGCGCGCGGTGGCTACCGCCGAACTGGCCGGCCTGGCCGTCGACGAGATCTCCCCGCTGCTGGTGGAGTGGGACTACGGCGACTACGAGGGCATGACCACCCACGACATCCGCACCGAGACCCCGGGCTGGTTGCTGTGGACCTACGGCTGCCCGGGCGGGGAGAGCGTCGACCAGGTGAGCATGCGGGCCGACCAGGCGGTGGCCTACGCCCTGGACAACATGCCCGACCGCGATGTGGTGTTCGTCAGCCACGGGCACTTCTCCCGATCGGTGATCACCCGCTGGGTCGAGCAGCCGCTGCGCGAAGGGGCGCGCTACGGGTACGGCACCGCCGCGGTGGCGGTGTGCGGATTCGAGTACGGCCTGCGTCAGCTCTCGGCCCTGGGCCTGACCAGCCACCCGGTCGCCGGCCAGTGACGGTGATACCCACCTCCGCGCCGTCCTTCGTGCTGACCGGGCCCGCCGGAACCCTTGTCGCAGAAGGCATCCGGAACGGTTACGACGACGTCGTCGCGGCGGCCGCCGCACTGCGGGAAGGATCCGCCGAACTGGTGGTGGGCGCGTTGCCGTTCGATGTGCGTGCCGCGGCCGCGCTGCTGGAACCGCAGCGGGTCACCGACCTGCTACCCGGTCGCGCACCCCGGCCGATGCCGCCGGTGCGGATCGCGCAGACCCGACCCGAACCAGCGGTGCACCGGTGCAGGGTCGAGCGGGCACTGCGCGGGCTGCGCGATCCCGAAAACCCTTTGCAGAAGCTGGTTCTGGCCCGGGCGTTGCAGGTGGTCGCCGATGAGCCGATGGACCCGCTGACCATCCTGTGGCGGCTGATCGACGCAGACCCAGAGGCTACCGGCTATCTGGTCGACCTCTCCCCCGCGGGCGGGCAATACCTCGGCACCGTCCTGGTGGGGGCCAGCCCCGAACTGCTGGTGGCCCGCATCGGCGACCAGGTGCTCTGCCAGCCGTTCGCTGGATCGGCACCGCGTTCGGCCGACCCCGGGATCGACGCCGCCAACGGCGCCGCCCTGGCCGCATCCGGCAAGGACCGCCACGAACACCAGTTGGTGGTCGACACCATGCGGGACTGCCTGGAACCGCTGTGCACCGGGTTGCAGGTGGCCGCCGAACCGCGGCTCAGCAGTACCGCCGCGCTCTGGCATCTGAACACCCCGATCCGCGGAACATTGCGCCAACGCTCAACGACCGCATTGGATCTGGCGTTGGCGCTGCATCCCACCCCGGCGGTGGGCGGGGTTCCGACCGCCGCCGCCGTCGATGCGATCGCCGAGGTCGAGGACGACCGCGGCTTCTATGCCGGCGCGGTCGGCTGGTGCGACGCCCGCGGCGACGGCCGCTGGGTGGTGGCCATCCGCGGCGCCGAACTGTCGGCGGACCGCCGGACCGCGCTGGCCCGGGCCGGCGGCGGCATCGTCGCCGAGTCCGACCCGGATGACGAGGTGGCCGAAACCACCACCAAGTTCCGGACCATCCTGGCCGCGCTGGGGTTACGGCCGTGATACGCCCGGCTCAGCCCGACGATGTGCCCGACATCGTCGCGATGATCCACGAACTCGCCGCCTTCGAGCGTGCGCCCGAAGAGTGCATAGTGACCGAAACCCAAATCGCGGCAGCACTTTTCGGCGACGACGCCGTCGCCCGCTGCCATATCGCCGAAGTCGGCGGCCAGCGGGCCGCGATGGCGCTGTGGTTCCGGAACTTCTCCACCTGGGACGGGGTGGCCGGGATCCACCTCGAGGACCTGTTCGTCCGGGAGCGGTTCCGCCGCCGCGGACTGGCCCGCGCGCTGCTGGCGACGCTGGCCGCCGAATGTGTGCGACGCGGTTACAGCCGGCTGAGTTGGTCGGTGCTGGACTGGAACTCCGACGCGATCGCGCTCTACGACGACGTCGGCGGGCGGCAGCTGTCGGAGTGGATCGGCTACCGGGTATCCGGTCCGGAGCTCTCGGCACTGGCCGAGTCGTCGACCAGCCAGCGCAGGGTGGCGGGTGCGAACAACAGCACCAACGCGGCCAGCGCCACGACGGCGACCGGGATCCCGTAGAACCACCGATGCGAGCCGACGCCGACGTACCAGGTGACCGGCAGCAGCAACAGTTGGGCGAACACCGCGATACCGCGCCCCCACCGCCGGCCGGTCCACAGCGCCCAGGCGGCCGTCAGCAGCGCCGCACCGATCACCGCGAACCAGGCGGCGTTGCCGAACCCGTTGACGATGTGTTGATCGGCGCCGGCCAGCCCGCGGATCAGGAATACCACCGCGGCCACCACGCCGGCCGCGCCCTCAAGCCCGACCAGGGCAGCGGCAGCCCGCACCGTCGTCGGGGATGAGGAGGACATGCGGGGAGTTTAAGCGGCCTCGACCCGGCCGGTGATCTGCCGCAGCACTGCGGTGGCGATCCGGTCGGAGTCGCCGAAGCGGGCGGCGTCGACGCCGATCAGCACCGGTCCGGCGGCGCGGTAGAGGGTGGCGCACTGGGCCTGACACACCGCGAAGGTCGTCTGGTCCAGAACCTGAGCGGTGATCGCCATAGTCGGCAGTCCCAACTCCGAGCAGGCGTTCAGGGACTTTCCCAGCCGCGTCAGCGCCGCGCGCGCGGCAGCGGAATTGGGGTACACGGCGACGGCCTGGGTGACGGTGCGGTTGGCCGGCCCCTGGTAGGAGACCGACCGGAACTGGCTGTACCCGCCGGCGAAGGCGTCATCCTGGTTGAACATCCCGTGACACTCACTCGGGTACTGCGCGTCGTACTGGTGCTGACCACCCGGCCGGTCGACCGGAGCCCCCGGTGCCAGATCTGCGTAGCCCGCGATACCACGGACGTCCTCGACGCTGAGAATCAACGGATCTGGGGCCGGTACCGGGTCGGCGTTGGCGGCCGGCACCACGCCGAGGTGAAGGCAGGCCGACACCGCCGCCATCGTCATCGCCGCGCGCATCACCGTCACCGTGCCACCTCCGTTCGGGCCGGGCCCCAGTGTAGTTGCACCCCAATTAGGCTCATGACTCGTGCGGGCCGTCCTGATCGTCAATCCCAACGCCACGTCCACGACGCCGGCCGGCCGCGATCTGCTCGCGCATGCGCTGGAGAGCCGGGTGAGCCTGACCGTCACCCACACCGACCACCGCGGACACGCCGTCGAGATCGCCGAGGCGGCCAACCGCGACGGGGTCGACGTGATCATCGTGCACGGCGGCGACGGGACGGTGAACGAGGTGGTCAACGGCCTGCTGGGCGCACCGGGCCCGGGCCGGCCGCCGGCCGACGCACTGCCCGCCGTCGCCGTGGTGCCCGGCGGCTCGGCCAACGTCTTCGCCCGGGCGCTGGGTATCAGCCCGGACCCCACCGAGGCCACCAACCAGCTGATCGACCTGCTCAGCGAGGGCCGCACGCCCGGGACGTGGCGGCGTATCGGCCTGATGGACTGCACCGAGCGCTGGGCGGTGTTCACCGCCGGGATGGGCGTCGACGGGGATGTGGTGGCCGCAGTGGAGGCGCAGCGGGCCAAGGGCCGCAAAGTCACCGCCGCGCGCTATATCCGCATCGCGGTGCGCGAAATGCTCGGCAGCGTGCGGGCCGAACCGCAGTTGACGCTGCAACTGCCGGACCGGGAACCGGTGGCCGGGGTGCATTTCGCGTTCGTCTCCAACTCCAGTCCGTGGACCTATGCCAACAGCCGGCCGATATTCACCAATCCGGGCACCACCTTCGAGGGCGGCCTGGGCGTTTTCGCCGTGACCGGCATGAATATCATCACCAATCTGCTCGTGGTACGCCGGATGTGGTCGAAGAAAGCCGAGATCAAGGGCCGGAACCTGATCCGCGAGGATGACCTGCCCTGGGTGCGGATCACCTCGGCCGAGCCGATCGCCTGCCAGGTGGACGGGGATTTCCTCGGTATGCGCACCGAAATGACGTTCACCGCCGTTCCAGACGCCCTGACCGTGGTGGCGGCGGCGGCGCCGTAGCCCCGCGCCATAGCCCCAGCGGCGAATTCAGGGCGCAATTAGTGCCAAAGCTTAGTACACTCGGCCGACGGGCTCTCAACCCGCCCGGGAAGTGACATTGACCACGGTTCGTTTAAGTCCCATTGACTTCCATCGAGCCTGTGACAACATCGTAATAACAGTGCAACAACGGTTGTGTGTGCACGGGTTAACAGCGACAGCTGCGGGGTAACACCCCGGACCCTGGTGCGCACACGTGATTAAGGAGTTCGACACATGGATTGGCGCCACAAGGCGGTCTGTCGGGACGAGGATCCGGAGCTGTTCTTCCCGGTCGGCAACAGCGGTCCGGCCCTTGCCCAGATCGCTGACGCGAAGCTCGTCTGCAACCGGTGCTCGGTGGTTACCGAGTGCCTGACCTGGGCGCTGGAGTCCGGTCAGGACGCCGGCGTGTGGGGCGGTATGAGCGAGGACGAGCGCCGTGCCCTCAAGCGTCGTAACGCCCGGACCCGGGCACGTACCGGCGTCTGACGCAACGTCGACTTACAGCGGCCCCGGCATCATGCCGGGGCCGCTTTTTTTACCTGGTCGATCGCCGACTGCAACTGCTCGAGCCGCTGTTGCCGCGGGCCGACAAGTTCGATGAGCAGCGGGGCGTTCTCGGGGGGAAGTACGCCGAACCGTCCGTCCCGATAGATCTCCTTGAAGATGGCATCCACCCTGTCGCGGTAATCGAGGTCGACCGGGCGGATGCCGTCTGACTCCATTGCCACCGGCCAGCGCGTGGACCCGGGCACGAACGCGATGATGTCGATGTGGTCCAGGGATTCGCGGACCGCGGGAACCATCGACTCCACGAACTCGTCGTCGATATCGGTGGTGCCGCAGTCGGCGGTG
>JBFYOR010000043.1:0-6619 GCA_041303695.1 Mycobacterium sp.
TGGAGTTCTACAAGTCGCTGTACCGCGACCACGCCCGGTTCGGTGCGGCGTTGTGGGTGGTGCCGGCCAATATGGCGTCCTACGCCGATATCGACGCGCTGGTGTCCTGGGTCGGCAACGACCAGTCCGAGAACCTCGGCCCGAAGGCGATCCACGTCAAGGACGCCCAGACCCCGACGCTGCTGTTCCCGTTCGCCGCACCGCGGGTGGCCGGGGATCTCTCTGAGGCCGGGTCGCGCTCCGAGATGGAGATGAAGGTGCTGCTGTGGGCCGTCGAACGGCTCATCGGCGGCTGCGCGGCCATCGGCGCCGATCGCGATATCGACTCGCGGCTGCACGTGGTGCTGCCCGGCTCGCCCAACCGCGGCATGTTCGGCGGCGACGGCGCCTACGGCGAATCCAAGTCGGCGCTGGACGCCGTGGTTCGCCGGTGGGGCGCGGAGTCGTCGTGGGCGCAGCGGGTCACCATCGCCCACGCGCTGATCGGCTGGACCAAGGGCACCGGTCTGATGGGGCATAACGACGCCATCGTCGAGGCTGTCGAGGACGCCGGCGTGCAGACCTACAGCACCGCCGAGATGGCGGCCATGCTGCTCGATCTGTGCTCGGCGTCGGCCAGGGCCGCCGCCGCCGAAGCCCCGATCCAGGTCGACCTCACCGGCGGCCTGGGCGAGATCGAACTGGATATGGCCGAACTGGCCGCCAAGGCGCGCGAGGGAATGTCCTCCGGCACAGCGGGTTCCGGCGACGACGGCCCGGCGGCGGGCACCATCGCCGCACTGCCGTCCCCGCCGCGCGGGCACCGGGCGGCGCCGCCGCCGGCCTGGGACGACCTCGACGTCGACCCCGCCGATCTGGTGGTCATCGTCGGCGGTGCCGAACTGGGACCGTACGGATCCTCCCGGACCCGTTTCGAGATGGAGGTCTCCGGCGAACTCTCCGCCGCCGGCGTGCTCGAGTTGGCCTGGACCACCGGACTTCTCACCTGGGAGAACGATCCGAAGCCCGGTTGGTACGACACCGCGGGCGGCGATCTGGTGCCGGAGGAGGAGATCGTCGAGCGCTATCACGACGCCGTCGTGCAGCGCTGCGGGATCCGGGAGTTCGTCGCCGACGGCGCCCTGCACGCCGATCACTCGACGGAACTTCTGGTCAGCGTCTTCCTGGACCGCGATTTCCAGTTCGTGGTGTCCTCGGAGGCCGAGGCTCGCGCATTCGAACATGCCGACCCCGAGCGCACCGTCGTCCGCCCGGTCGGCGACGGCGGGGACTGGGAGGTGATCCGCAAGGCGGGCACCGAGATCCGGGTGCCGCGCAAGGTCACGCTGTCCCGCACCGTGGGCGGCCAGATCCCCACCGGGTTCGACCCCAAGGTGTGGGGTATCAGCGCGGAGGTGGCCGGGGCCGTCGACCGGGTGGCGTTGTGGAACATGGTCGCCACCGTCGATGCCTTCCTGTCCTCCGGGTTCACCCCGGCCGAGCTCATGCGCTGGGTGCACCCCAGCCTGGTCGCCAACACCCAGGGCACCGGCATCGGCGGTCTGACCAGCATGCAGACGATGTTCCACGGCAACCTGCTGGGTACTCCGAAGCCCAATGACATCCTGCAGGAGGTGCTGCCGAATGTCGTTGCCGCACATGTGATGCAGTCCTATGTCGGCGGCTACGGCGCGATGGTCCACCCGGTCGGCGCGTGCGCCACCGCGGCGGTCTCGGTCGAGGAGGGTGTGGACAAGATCCGGCTCGGCAAGGCCGAACTGGTGGTCGCCGGTGGTTTCGACGATATGACCTCCGACGCCATCACCGGCTTCGGGGACATGGCGGCCACCGCCGACACCGAGATGATGCGGGCCCGGGGCATCAGCGACGCGAAGATCTCCCGCGCCAACGACCGCCGGCGCCTCGGCTTCCTGGAAGCCCAGGGCGGCGGGACCATCCTGCTGGCCCGCGGCGACCTGGCGCTGCGGATGGGCCTGCCGGTGCTGGCCGTGGTCGGCTACGCGCAGAGCTTCGCCGACGGTGTGCACACCTCGATCCCGGCACCCGGGCTCGGCGCGCTGGGCGCCGGCCGCGGCGGCAGCGACTCGGTCCTGGCCCGGTCGCTACGGCGGCTGGGGGTCGGTGCCGACGATATCGCGGTGATCTCCAAGCACGACACCTCGACTCTGGCCAACGATCCCAACGAGACCGAACTTCATGAGCGCCTTGCCGAGGCGATGGGCCGCTCGCCGGGCGCACCGCTGTTCGTGGTGTCCCAGAAGAGCCTGACCGGGCACGCCAAGGGCGGTGCGGCGGTGTTCCAGATGATCGGGCTGTGCCAGGTCCTGCGCGACGGGGTGATCCCGCCCAACCGCAGTTTGGACTGCCTCGACGACGAGATGGCCTCCGCGAGCCACTTCGTCTGGCCGCGCCAGACGCTGCAGCTGGGCGGGCGGTTCGGACTCAAGGCCGGCCTGGTGACCAGCCTCGGTTTCGGCCACGTGTCCGGTCTGGTTGCGCTGGTTCATCCGCAGGCCTTCCTGGCGGCACTGCCCGCCGAGGACCGGCAGGACTATCTGCGCCGGGCGTCCGATCGGGTGCTGGCCGGTCAGCGCCGGCTGGCCTCGGCCATCGCCGGTGGCCGGCCGATGTACGAGCGGCCGGCGGATCGCCGGTTCGATCACGATTCCCCGGAGAAGGCCCAGGAGGCGGCCATGCTGCTCGACCCCGCCGCCCGCCTGGGCGGGGACGGGACCTACGTCCGCTAGGGTCTCGACGTGGCGATCGTCGGCGTGGGTCTCGACCTGGTGTTCATTCCCGACTTCGCCGAGCAGGTCGACAAGCCCGGAACCGTGTTCGCCGAGACGTTCACCCCCGGTGAGCGTCGCGACGCCGCGGACAAGAGTTCGCTCGCCGCCCGGCATCTGGCCGCCCGCTGGGCAGCCAAGGAGGCCGTCATCAAGGCCTGGTCGGGCTCGCGGTTCGCCCAGCGCCCGGTTCTGCCCGAGGGCATCCACCGCGATATCGAGGTGATCACCGATATGTGGGGCCGACCGAAAGTTCGGTTGAGCGGGGCGATCGCCGAGCATCTGGCCGATGTGGTGATCCACGTGTCGCTCACCCACGAGGGCGACACCGCCGCCGCAGTGGCCATCCTCGAAACCCTCTAGCCCGGGCGATCAGACATAACGTCGCACGTTTGCGCGCCGATTCGTGCGACTTCGTGTCTGCTCGCGGCTGAGTAGTCTCGTGCGCGTGACTGATCTGACTCAGCGTGTGCGCGATGTCCTGCCTGATGTCCGGCGCGATCTCGAGGATCTGGTGCGCATCGAGTCGGTGTGGTCGGATCCGGATCGCCGGCCCGAGGTGCACCGCAGCGCAGCGGCCGTCGCGCAGTTACTGCGCACGGCGGGATTCGCCAGCGTCGAGATCGTCAGCGCGGGCGGAGCGCCCGCGGTGATCGCCCACCATCCCGCGCCGCCTGGCGCACCCACGGTATTGCTCTACGCGCATCATGACGTGCAGCCGGAAGGCAATGCCTCGCAATGGGATTCGCCCCCCTTCGAACCGACGGAGCGGGACGGCCGGTTGTACGGGCGCGGGACAGCGGACGATAAGGCCGGGATCGCCACCCACCTCGCGGCGTTCCGCGCCCACGGCGGCCGGCCGCCGGTCGATGTGACGGTGTTCGTCGAGGGGGAGGAGGAGTGCGGTTCGCCGTCGCTGAGCGCCCTGCTCGCGGCGCACGGTGACTCCCTCGCCGCCGATGTGATCGTCATCGCCGACTCGGACAACTGGACCCCCGACATCCCGGCGCTGACGGTGTCGCTGCGCGGTCTGGCCGACTGCGTGGTCGAGGTAGCCACCCTTGACCACGGCCTGCATTCCGGTCTGTGGGGCGGGGTGGTGCCCGATGCATTGACGGTCCTGGTGCGGTTGCTGGCCAGCCTGCACGATGACGACGGCAACGTCGCCGTCGCCGGTCTGCACGAGGGGTATGCCGCGCCGGTCGACCGCGGACCCGACTGGGTGCGGGCCGAATCCGGACTGCTCGACGGCGTCGGCGAGATCGGGTCGGGCACTGTCGCGCAGCGGCTGTGGGCCAAACCCGCGATCACCGTCATCGGCATCGACACCACCCCGATCGCGAAGGCCTCCAACACACTGATTCCGCGGGCCGGGGCCAAGGTCAGCCTGCGGGTGGCTCCCGGCGGTGACGCTGCCGCACACCTGGATGCGCTGCGCCGCCATCTCGAGCAGCATGTGCCGTGGGGCGCCCAGGTCACGGTGACGCCCGGCGACATCGGCCAGCCCTATGCGATCGACGCCACCGGTCCGGTGTACGACGCCGCCCGGGCGGCGTTCCGGCAGGCGTGGGGCGTCGACGCCGTCGACATGGGGATGGGCGGGTCCATCCCGTTCATCGCGGAGTTCGCCGCGGCGTTCCCGGACGCCACCATCCTGGTCACCGGAGTCGAGGACCCCGGCACCCAGGCGCACAGCGTCAACGAGAGCCTGCACCTCGGCGTGCTCGAACGCGCCGCGATCACCGAGGCGCTGCTGCTGGAGAAACTGGGCGGGCCCGCTCAGTCGAAGTAGGTTTGGGCACCCGTCGGGAACCCGCCGCCGTAGGTGGCGATGTGAACGTGGGTGTAGTGGTTCGCGTCGTCGTTGCCCAGATCCGCCATGAGCTTGGGCTTTCCGCTGGCGGGTTGGTAGGTCCGCTGCCAGATGACGTGCTCCACGCCGAATCGCTTGGCGTTGTTCATGGCGAACCGTGCGATGCGGTCGCCGAGGGCCTTTCCTGCCGCCGTGTCGTACTCCGGGATGATCACATCGATCGCCAGGCCGGCCGGGTGCCACTTCATGCTGTCCGGGCGGAACCCGCCGATATCGCGGATCTCGGGGAACCTGGCGCTGATCGCCCGCTTGAGGCGGATGGTCTGAACCTGCAGGCCGCGTTCGGAACCGACGCCGTGCGGCAGGGCCTTGCGGACGGAACTCACATAGCTTGCTGACACCACCGTCGCCGTCGAGCCGGTGGCCGAGACGATCTGGGGTTCCCAGCCGAGCGGCGGGGGCGGTTGGACGGGGGCGGCGACGACCGCGGCCGCGATGACCGGAACTGCCGCGACCAGCGACACCAGGCGTCCAAGAATCGTCATCGGCCCTCCGGTCGTCAACCCGCGCGGATCCGCGCGAAAAAGTTATTCGACCGTGATGTCGGTGAATCTGGGGCCGGTGTTACATCTGGTGCCGGTGTTACATCCCGGGGTCAGACGGACAGCTCCCCGCGCAGCTTGGCGACATGGCCGGTGGCCTTGACGTTGTACTGGGCCAGCTCGATGGTGCCCTTCTCGTCGACCAGGAAGGTCGACCGGATGACGCCCTGGACTGTCTTGCCGTACATCTTCTTCTCCCCGAATGTGCCCCAGGCCGTCAGCACCTTCTTATCCGGGTCCGATAGCAGTGGGAAGGTCAGCGACTCGGTGTCGCGGAACTTGGCCAGCTTCTCCGGCTTGTCCGGCGAGATGCCCACCACCTCGATCCCGGACCCGTTGAGCTCGGCCAGGCTGTCCCGGAAGTCGCAGGCCTGTTTGGTGCAGCCGGGGGTCGACGCCGCCGGGTAGAAGTAGACGATCACCTTGCGACCCTTGAAGTCCGAGAGCTTGACGGTCTTGCCGTCGGCATCGGGCAGGCTGAAGGCCGGGGCCTTGTCGCCGGCTTGCAGTCGTGCTGTCTCGGTCACGTTCGCGTCCCTTCGGTCGGGCGGTCCGCGCCCTTTGTCTCTTGGCGGCCCGGCTCTGATCTAGGGTAATGCGGCAGTGCGGCTCATCTCCCACGCGAAGCGAGGACACCAGTGGCGGACCGGGACCCCGAGGTCATCAAGCAAGAGATCGCTACAGCGCGCGACCGCTTGGCGTTGACGGTCGACTCGCTGGCCGAGCGGGCCAACCCTCAGCGCGTTGCCGACGACCTCAAGTCCGCGGTGCTGGCCTTCATCAAGAAGCCCGCCGTGGCGGCCACGCTCGCCGGCCTCGGGGCGGTCACCGTGGTGATCGTGGTGCGTTCGATCCGCAACTAGGATCCGTGCAGCCGAAGCCAGCTGCCCAGTGGCCGTCGGGGACTCGGCGGGGTGGCCGTCATGCCGACCCTGCTGCAACTGTGGATGCGGACCTCTTCGCCGTCCCGGTCCACAGGTTGCTGGCCCTGTTCGGTCGCCATCCTCGGTCCGTTCGGTAAATGACTCAGCTAACTGATCGGAAGATCATAACCTGCCATAAATAGCATGTCAAAGCCATCTCGGCCTAAGATGGTCTCCGCCCAGTTATCACGCTGACCCTCTTTGGTGGGCCCGTCCGCGATCGCCTTGACGTCCAAGTACCCGGGCGCCGTCAGGGCTCGATTCGGCAGGGGTTTGCGTCGACGGGGAACGCTCTGCTGACAAGCCTCCAGTGGTTGCCCACTTCGTCCCGGAAATAGGACAGCATGCGCAACGCCGCCTGGGCCATGGCTAATCCACGGCCCCGCTCGGCCATCTCATCGGGCATGCGGACGGAATCCAGATCGACCGCTGCGGGGGCGCCGGTGTCGGTGAACTCGACCTGTACCTCGTTGAGCAGAATGTGCAACTCCATCT
>JBFYOR010000044.1:0-3785 GCA_041303695.1 Mycobacterium sp.
CTGATCTGCCTCACCGTTTCCCAGCTCATCTCGGCGCTGGCGCCGACATTCGCCGTGCTGGCGCTCGGGCGGGTGTTATGTGCGCTGACGCACGGATTGATGTGGTCGGTGATCGCACCCATCGGAACCCGACTGGTTCCGCCGTCGCACGCAGCGCGCGCCACCATGGCGGTCTACGTCGGGACGGGGTTGGCACTTGTCATCGGCAGCCCGCTGACGGCGGCGCTGAGCGAGTTATGGGGATGGCGGCTGGCTGTCGTGGCGATCACCGTCGCGGCCGTGGTGGTTCTGGTGGCCGCCCGGCTCACCCTGCCGGTGATGGCGGTACCGGCGCCGGTCGCCGGTGCGGGTGTGCGCCGGACCCCGCACCACCGCAACCGGCCACTGGTCACGATGAGTGTGCTGACCCTGGTCGGTGTCACCGGGCACTTCATCTCCTACACCTTCATCGTGGTGATCATCCGGGACATCGTCGGCGTCGGCGGGCCAAATCTGGCCTGGCTGCTCGCGGCCTACGGTATCGCCGGGCTGGTGGCGATGGGCCTGCTCGCGCGCCCAGGCGACAGGCGGCCGAAGGTGGCGGTCGTCGGCTGCCTCGTCGGGCTGACGCTGGCATTTGCGGTGCTGGCGGCCATGGGGTTCGCCGAGCGCGACGCGGCGATGGGGTTCGCCGAGCGCACCAGTGTCGCGACCCTTCTCACCGGGATCATCGCCGTCCTCGTCTGGGGAGCGACCGCGACTGCCATCCCGCCGATGCTGCAGTCCGCCGCGATGCGGCACTGTCCTGATGACCCGGACGGCGCATCGGGTCTGTACGTGGCCGCATTCCAGATCGGCATCATGGCCGGCTCGCTGATCGGCGGCTTGTTGTTCGAGCACGGCGGCGAACCGGTCATGTTGACCGCCTCGGCGCTGCTGATCGCAGCCGCGCTGGTCAGCGTGGTGGCTCGTCGTGACCTGTTCGCGGCCGCAGGCGACAGCGCCGCCGCGGCCAGCGGGAAGTAACGTTCGTCACGCTGACCCCGATCATCATCACAGTTCAGCGCAGTGGAGGCCGTTGGCGTTCCGGGGCCGTCGTCGGCGCTGTGTCACACTGGGACGACATCGAACACCGGAAAAATGCCGGTGGAATTGGAGGATTCTTGTGATGCGGGTGAGAGGCGCCCTGGCCGTCGCGCTGTGTGTCATCGGGTTCAACGCCGGCCTGGGCAGTAGCCCGGCGCTGGCAGATCCGGAGCCGCCACCGCCGCCAGTCGTCGACGCGCCGGTGCCGGTTGAGGCGATGCCGGTCGAACTCCCGCCGCCGCCGCCCCCGATGCCGGGTGACCTGGCCGCACCCGGTGAACTGCCCGCCGCCCCGGTTCCGAAGCCGCCGGCTCCGAGCGTCAACCCTGCCGTTCCGCAGTCCAGCACCAACACCAGCACGGTCAAGGGGCAGAACAACTCGCCCTACGTGGGTGAGCCGGTGTTCGCGCCGCCGAGCTTCAACCCGGTCAACGGGGCACTGGTCGGTGTCGCCAAGCCGATCATCATCAACTTCCAGCGGCCGATCGCCAACCGCGCGTTGGCCGAGCAGGCCATCCACATCTCATCGAACCCCCCGGTTCCGGGCGCGTACTACTGGACCCTCGACACCCAGGTGCGGTGGCGGCCGTACAACTTCTGGCCGGCCAACACCGTGGTCAACATCGACGCCAGTGGGGCGAAGTCCAGCTTCCGGGTCGGCGACTCCTTGGTGGCCACCATCGACGACAACACCCACACGATGACGGTCGTCCGCAACGGCGAGGTGGAGAAGACCTTCCCGGTGTCGATGGGCATGGACAACGGCAAGCACGAGACCAAGAACGGCACCTACTACGTGCTGGAGAAGTTCCCGGACCTCGTGATGGACTCCTCCACCTACGGCGTCCCGATCGACTCGACGTACGGCTACAAGATCAAGGTGCCGTGGGCGGTCCGGATCGACAACAGCGGCGGGTTCGTGCATGGTGCGCCGTGGTCGGTGGGAGATCAGGGCAAGCGCAACGTCAGCCACGGCTGCATCAACCTCAGCCCGGCGAACGCCAAATGGTTCTACGACAACTTCGGCAGCGGTGACCCGGTCGTCGTGAAGAACTCCGGGGGCGGCCTCTACACCAAACCCGACGGTGCCGACGATTGGCAGTGGACGCTGTACTGACCCGCTGAATCCCTCGGGCGGATCAGTTCCAGATCCGCACCCGCTGCTGCGGGTTGAGGTAGAGCGCGTCGTCCTCGCCGACCCCGAACGCCTCGTAGAAGGCGTCGGTGTTGCGGACCACGCCATTGCACCGGAACTCCGGCGGTGAGTGCGGGTCGGTGGCAAGCCGGCGGACGGCCTCGGCGGGCCGGGACTTGGTGCGCCACACCTGCGCCCAGCCGTACAGCACGCGCTGCACGCCGGTCAGGCCGTCGATCACCGGTGCCTGCCCGCCGCGCAGCGACAGCCGGTACGCCAGCAGGGCGATCGTAAGCCCGCCGAGATCGCCGATGTTCTCCCCGACGGTGAACGCGCCCTGCACGTGTGGCTGCTCGGTCCGGTCCTGCAGATCGCGCGGCACGTAGGAGTCGTACTGCTCGATCAGCCGGGTGGTTCGGGTGGTGAACTCGCGGCGGTCGGCATCGGTCCACCAGTCGACCAGGTGGCCGTCGCCGTCGTACTTGGAGCCCTGGTCGTCGAAGCCGTGGCCGATCTCGTGGCCGATGACCGCGCCGATCCCGCCGTAGTTGGCCGCGTCGTCGGCCTCGGCGTCGAAGAACGGGGGCTGCAGAATCGCGGCCGGGAAGACGATCTCGTTCATCCCGGGGTTGTAGTACGCGTTGACCGTCTGCGGAGTCATGAACCATTCGTCCCGGTCGACGGGGGCGCCGAGTTTGGCGAATTCGCGGTCTGACTCCACCTCCGCGCCGCGGATAACGTTGCCGTACAGGTCATCCCGATTGATCACCAGCGCGGAGTAGTCCCGCCACGATGCCGGGTAGCCGATCTTCGCGGTGAACTTGTCCAGCTTGGCCAGCGCCCGCTCGCGGGTCGCCGGGGTCATCCACTCCAGGTCGTTGATGCTGACCCGGTAGGCCTCCCGCAGATTGGCGACGAGCACGTCCATCCGCGACTTGGCGTCGGGCGGGAAATGGAGCTCGGTGTACATCCGGCCCACCGCGTCGCCCAGCAGGCCCTCCACCAGCGACACCCCGCGCTTCCATCGCTCGCGGATCTGTTCGGTACCGGACAGGGTGCGGCCGTAGAAGGCGAAGTCGCCCTCGACCAGGTCTGCGGTGAGTAATGCGGCACGGGAGTGGATGAGCCGCCAACGCGCCCAGTCCTGCCAGTCCGCGAACGCCGCGCCCGACCACAGGCCGGCGAACGCCGTGAGGTAGTCCGGTTGGCGCACAACGAGTTCGGCGACCGCCTCGGGCGACGTCCCCAACGCCGAGATCCAGCCTGACCAGTCGAACCCGGGGGCCCAGCTCTCCAGTTCGGCGAAGCTGCGCAGGTTGTAGCTCAAGTCGGCGTCGCGGCGGCGCACCACGTCCCAGTGTGCGGCAGCGAGTTTGGTCTCCAGCGCCACGATCCGGCCGGCCCGCTCGGCGTGCTCGTCGGGCGTTCCGCCGTAGACGAGCGCGAACATCGCCGCGATATGCGCCGGGTAGGCACCCAGAATCGCGGCGTGCTGGTCGTCGCGGTAGTAGGACTCATCCGGTAGGCCGAGCCCCGACTGGGTCAGGTGAACCAGGTAGCGCGAGGAGTTCTTGGAGTCGGTGTC
>JBFYOR010000045.1:0-4452 GCA_041303695.1 Mycobacterium sp.
CTCCGGCGACGTCACCGAGATACCGGCCGGGCTACTCCCGGACAGACCGGCCGCGAGCACACCGCACGCCGACGCCACGCTGCGCCAGTACAACGCCTACCTGGCTGGACTCGCGGATGCAGATCGTGGGGCCGACCACGCCGACCAGAACAGGACGACCGCATGACCGCACCCGACACCCCGCCGATCACTCCGGTCGAGAAGATCCGGTCGGCGCTGAACGGCTATCGGGTGCTGGCCTGGATGACCGGTATCTGGCTGATCGCACTGGTCTACGAGATGGTGCTGAAATACATCGTGAAGGTGGAGAACCCGCCGGACTGGATCGGCGTGGTGCACGGCTGGGTCTATTTCGTCTACCTACTCTTCACCGCCAACCTCGCGGTCAAGGTGCGCTGGCCGATATCCAAGACCATCGGTGTCCTGCTGGCCGGCACGGTTCCACTGCTCGGCATCATCGTCGAGCAGGTTCAGACCCGCGAGATCAAGGACCGGTTCAACCTCTGATCAGCGCCCGCAGCGCCGGTACCAGCAGTGCCAGCGCCCGCCCGCGGTGGCTTGCCGCGTCCTTCTGCGCCGGGCTCAGCTGCGCGGCGCTGCGGCTCTCACCGTCGGGCATGAACACCGGGTCGTAGCCGAATCCGCCGTCGCCCAACGGTTCCCGGGCGATCGCACCCGGCCACTCACCACGTACCACGGTCTGCTGGTCCGGGCCGGTCACCAGCGCGCAGGCCGAGACGAACGCGGCGCCACGGCGCTCGTCGGGCACGTCCCGCAGTTGGGCGAGCAGCAGGGTGAAGTTGGCGGTGTCGTCGCCATGGCCGCCGGCCCACCGGGCCGACAGCACCCCCGGCATTCCGTTCAGCGCGGCGACCTCAAGACCGGAGTCATCGGCCAGGGTGGGCAACCCGGTGGCGGCGAAACCGTCGCGCGCCTTGGCGATCGCGTTCTCCTCGAAGGTCGCGCCGGTCTCGGGTGCCTCGTCGTAGGGCGCGACATCATCGAGGCACAGCAGCTCCAGTCCGGAGATGCCGGCGGCGTCGAGCACCCGGCGCAGTTCGGCCAGCTTCTTGCGGTTGCGGCTGGCGACCAGCAGTGCGGTCACGCTCAGCTGCCGAACGCCTTCTTCGGGGCCGGACCCTCGGGCAGCACCCCCGGATACGGCAGCGCCAGCGCCTCGCGCTGGGCGGCGAACAGGCGCTCGCAGGCGCCCAGGGCGGCGTCGAGCATCGTGTCCAGCGTCGAGCGCGGGAACGTGGCGCCCTCGCCGGTGCCCTGGATCTCCACGAACGTTCCGGTGTCGGTGGCGACGACGTTCATATCCACCTCGGCGCGGGAGTCCTCCTCGTAGGGAAGATCGACCCGCACCCGGCCGTCGACCACGCCGACGCTGATGGCGGCGATCGCACACGACAGCGGCTTGGGGTCCGACAGCCGGCCGGCGGCGGCCAGGTAGGTGACCGCATCCGACAGCGCCACGTAGGCGCCGGTGATGGCGGCGGTGCGGGTGCCGCCGTCGGCCTGCAGCACGTCGCAGTCGATGGCGATGGTGTTCTCCCCCAGGGCCGCCAGGTCGATACAGGCCCGCAGCGATCGGCCGACCAGCCGGCTGATCTCCTGGGTTCGTCCGCCAACGCGACCCTTGACGGACTCGCGGTCCGAGCGGGTGTGGGTGGCGGCGGGCAGCATCGCGTACTCGGCGGTCAGCCAGCCCTGGCCGGAGCCCTTACGCCAGCGCGGTACGCCCTCGGTGACGCTGGCGGTGCACATCACCCGGGTCTCACCGAACGCGATCAGCACCGAGCCGGCCGGGTGTGAGGTGAAGCCGCGGGTGATGACCACGGGCCGCAACTCGTCGTCTTCCCTGCCGTCCTGTCGTGAAGTCACGGCCAAACCCTAACGCGCGATCTCGATGCTCTCCCCCGGCACCACCGCGCGCACCGGACCGTCGAACTCCGCCCTGGCCTCGTCGATCACGTCCTCGCGGGAGGTCCACGGCGGAATATGGGTCAGCAGGAGCTCCCCCACGCCGGCCCGTTTGGCGATCCGGCCTGCCTCGGCACCCGAGAGGTGCAGGTGCTTCGGCCGCTCCGGGGAATCGGTCCAGGACGCCTCGCACAGGAAAACATCCGCGCCGCTTGCCAGTTCGATCACCGACTCGCACATCCCGGTATCGCCGCTGTAGACCAGCGTGGCACCGCTCGGGTCGGTGATCCGCAGCCCGAATGACTCAGTGGGGTGCATCACCAGCCGGGGTAGTACCGTCACCCCGCCGAGGCGGACCGGCTCACCGTCCACCCACTGGCGCACATCGAAGATGTCGGTGAAGTCGTCGAGATCCCCGCCCAGCGGCGAGGATGCCGCGGCCAGCCGCGTCCAGGTGTCGCTGGGGCCGTACATGATTCCGCGCTCAGTAGCCGGCGTGGGGTGGTAGCGACGCCACACGAACAGCCCGGGCAGATCCAGGCAGTGGTCGGCATGCAGATGCGACAGCAGGACGTACACCTCGTTGGGATCGGCGTAGCGCTGCAACGCCCCCAGCACGCCGCCGCCGAAGTCGATCACCAGCGGTGCGGTGTCGGCAGCGGTCAGCAGGTAACCCGACGCCGGCGAATCAGGCCCGACGACACTTCCCGAGCAGCCCAGGACGGTCAGTCGCACAGAACCAAGCTTGCCACGTTACGGGTGGGAAAACTGGTGCTTTCGCTCGCCTCAGAATGACGCGCTGGGGCTGTGCACCCCGGTGACCACGGGTCCGAGAAAGCGCGCCGCCAATGCGGTGAACGCCGCCGGATCACCGGTGGCCTCGAACACCCGGGTGGCGGGGATGTCCTCGTGCGGGCGCAGCAGGTCCCCCTCGGTGAGCACCTTCAGCAGATCTTTGGCGGTCTCCTCGGCGCTGGAGACCAGGGTCACGGAGTCGCCCATCACCAGCTGAATCACCCCGGACAGCAGTGGATAGTGCGTGCAGCCCAACACCAGGGTGTCGACCTCGGCGCGCTGCAACGGCTCCAGGTAGCCCTCGGCCAGGCCCAGCACCTGCCGTCCGCTGGTGACGCCGCGCTCGACGAAGTCGACGAACCGCGGACAGGCCACCGCCGTCACCTCCACGTCGCGGGCGGCGGCGAAGGCGTCCTGATAGGCGCGCGAGTCGATGGTCGCGGTGGTGCCGATCACCCCGATCCGCCCGGTCCGGGTGGTGGCCACCGCGCGTCGCACGGCGGGCAGGATCACCTCGACGACGGGCACGTCATAGCGTTCCCGGGCATCGCGCAGGCAGGCCGCCGACGCGGTGTTGCACGCGATGACCAGGGCCTTGACCCCGCGGGCCACCAGGTCGTCGCCGATGGCCAGTGCGTGCGCACGTACCTCCGGGATGCTCAGCGGTCCGTACGGTCCGTTGGCGGTGTCCCCGACGTAGATGACGTCCTCATCGGGCAGTTGGTCGATGATCGACCGGGCCACCGTCAGCCCGCCGACACCGGAATCGAAGATGCCGATCGGCGCGTCGTGGGCGCTCACGCCGCCGGACCGGGAAGCTGGCCGGCCTTCTTACGCGGGCGGGCCGCGCGTTCCGGGCCGGACAGCCAGTAGGCAGCCAGCACACCGGCGATCGCACCGCACAGATGGCCCTGCCAGGACACCCCGCCGCACCGATCCATGACCGGCACCGCCCCCCACAGGATGCCGCCGTAGACGAACAGCACCACCAGGCTGGTGACGATCCACCAGATGTGCCGGGTGAGCCAGCCGAACACCAGCAGGAAGGCCAGCCAGCCGAAGATCAGACCGGAGGCGCCGATATGGACGGTCTCCATCCGGCAGCTGCCGATATCGCCGATCAGCCAGGTGCCCAGGCCGCCGACGATCCAGATGATCGCCGTCGCCCAGACGAACCGGGACATTCCGGCCAGGGTCACCAGGAACCCCAGCACCAGCGCGGGGATGGTGTTGGCCAGCAGATGTGCCCAGTCGGCGTGCAGCAGCGGCGCGAAGAGAATGCCCTTGAGCCCGTCGGTCTCCAGCGGCTGGATTCCGTTGCGGTCCAGTGAGTGTCCGGTCACCTGGTCGATGATCTCGATCAGGTAGAGCAGGGCGACGAAGGTCAGGATGGTCGCGCCGCCGACCTTCCACCCCGGCATCTTGACGGGCGGGCTTTCGGTCATGTCCACAGGTTACCGCCCCGGTCACCCGCGCGAACGTGCGCAAAATGCGCACCCAGCTCGGTACGGCTAGGCGGTGCCGAACATGCCGCGGTAGGTGGGTATCCCGGCCACCGGCTCGGCCGCCAGCACCCCGGCCAGCACCGCGCGGGCCAGGCAGTCGGCGGCCGCGGTGCTGACCGCGGTCACCAGTGCGGTGGCGGTGGAACCCGACCCGGACACCCCGGTGGCGATGCTCCCGGACACCGCACTGGTGACCGCGGTCAGCACCGCGGCCGCCGACTGCCTG
>JBFYOR010000046.1:0-2556 GCA_041303695.1 Mycobacterium sp.
CCAACCGCTGTCCGGCGTCGGCCAGGCCCTCGCGCAGCGCGAACTCGCGCAACCGGGGGTTCAGCAGTGGCTGGAACGGGTGTGCCAGTGGGCCGCCGAGCAGTTCCACGGCGCCACCGCACCGAGAAGTCCTCCACCGCACGGGTGGCTTCGGCATACTCCCGAACGCCGAAGCGCCGCAACGCCTCCGGCGTGGTCGCGGTTCCGGCTTCCGCGCTGGTGGGAGTGTGCACGTTGGCGGCTTCCAGCGCCCGCAACTGCCAGTTGGCCAACCAGCGCCCCATACCGTCGAGGCAGTACGGATCATCGAGCTGCGCGGTCACCACCGGGGTCAGTCCCAGCGTGATCAGGCCCCGGCGGTCCTCAGCGGCCAGGGTGCGCAGCACCCGCAGCAGGGGCAGATACGACGCCGCCCATGACTGGTAGAGCCATTCCTCACCGACCGGCCACCGGCCGTGGTGGGCGAGCCAGGGCAGGTGGGTGTGCAGGACCAGACTGAACTGCCCGGGCACGGGTGGCGGCGAGTCGCTCACGGGCGCGTCGCGATCGCCAGCAGGTCCAGGCTTTCGTCGATATCGCGCCTGTCGTCGCCGACGATCTCGAAGTCCTCGCAGCGCACCGCCGCGACGTCGGCCAGCAGGTCGTCCGGCCACGGAGCGTCGGCCACCGCGCGGGCGATCTGGGCCTCGATGATCGACCCGCCGTGGCGGGCATCCATTTCGGTGAGTCGGGGGCCGTGGAAGACCCCGTACATCCCGTCGACCTCGAACCCGCCGTCGTCGAGCAACTCCCGCAGTTCGGCGGCATTGAGTTCGCGGGTGTGGAACGGGTTGACCGGGGTGTCGCTGCCGGGGGTGAAGGTGATCCGGTTGGGGGTCGACATCAGCAGCAAACCGCCGGGTCGCAGTAACCGTAAGCATTCGGTAATGAACTGTGGCTGATCCCACAAATGCTCGATGACCTGGAAGTTCACCACCACGTCGACCGACGCGTCCGGCATCGGAATCGCCGCCAGATTGGCCGCGACGACCTGCACCCGGGGGTAGCGGGCAGCCACATGCGCGACGGTGGCCGCGTCGTAGTCGACGGCCACCACCCGGCGGGCCGTCTCGGCAATCAGGTCAGCCCCGTAGCCTTCGCCGCAACCGGCTTCAAGTACGTCCTGACCTGCGTATTTATCGGCGCACCAGCGGTAGGCCACCTCGTGCCGGCGGAACCAGTAATTCTCCACCGCCAGGCCGGGAACGGTCCGTTCTCCGGTCAGGGGAAGGCCGCCATCGGCCGCGTCGGTCAGGTGCGCGCTCATCGCAAGGCAGGCTAACCTGCCGCCCGGCAATCGCGAACCCGTCCGGTCCCGACCGGCCTGCGGGAACGGCTTTGCAGGCACGCTATCGTTATGGGGCGATCCAGCATAAGTTACTGACCAGTAACATGGTCTGGACAGCGGATGTGCCCCACAACGTGCGTTCGGAACCGGCCGCACGACGCCTGCCAGGAGGATGTAGATAAGCCATGACGAACATCGTGGTTCTGATCAAACAGGTCCCGGACACCTGGTCGGAGCGGAAGCTCTCCGACGGCGACTGGACCCTCGACCGGGACGCTGCCGACGCCGTACTCGACGAGATCAACGAGCGCGCCGTCGAGGAAGCGCTGCTGATCAAGGAGAAGCAAGGCGGGGACAGCACCGTCACCGTGCTGACCGCCGGGCCCGAGCGCGCCACCGAGGCCATCCGCAAGGCGCTGTCGATGGGTGCCGACAAGGGTGTGCACCTGCTCGACGCGCAGTTGCACGGCTCGGACATGGTGCAGACCGGCTGGGCACTGGCTCGCGCCCTGGGCACCATCGAGGGCACCGATCTGGTCATCGCCGGTAACGAGGCCACCGACGGCACCGGCGGTGCGGTCCCGGCGATCATCGCCGAGTACCTCGGCCTGCCGCAGCTGACCCACATGCGCAAGATCGTCGTCGAGGGCGGCACCATCAGCGGTGAACGCGAGACCGATGAGGGCCTGTGCACCGTCGAGGCATCGCTGCCGGCGGTGGTCAGCGTCAACGAGAAGATCAACGAACCGCGCTTCCCGTCCTTCAAGGGCATCATGGCCGCGAAGAAGAAGGAAGTCGTCACGCTGACGCTGGCCGATATCGGCGTGGAGGCCGACGAGGTGGGCCTGGCCAACGCCGGATCCAGCGTTGTGTCCTCGACCCCGAAGCCGCCGAAGACGGCCGGCGAGAAGGTCGCCGACGAGGGCGAAGGCGGCAAGAAGATCGCCGAGTACCTGGTCGCCCAGAAGATCATCTAGACCCCACCAACGTCGAAAACTGCGAGAAAGAGAACTGCCATGGCTGAAGTACTCGTGCTCGTCGAGCACTCCGAGGGCGCGGTGAAGAAGGTCACCACTGAGCTGCTCACCGCAGCCCGGGTCCTGGGCGAGCCGTCCGCCGTCATCGTCGGCGGACCCGGCACCGCCGCACCGCTGGTCGCGGACCTCACGGCCGCCGGTGCCGCCAAGATCTACGTCGCCGAATCCGACGACGCGGAGAACTACCTGATC
>JBFYOR010000047.1:0-7263 GCA_041303695.1 Mycobacterium sp.
CATCGATGGTGCGCACCCGGTTGTGGACGAAGAAGACCTGCCCGTCGCGCAGCAACTCCCGGCGCAGTGCGGCGGCGACCTGTTTGTCGTCGTGCGGGCCGACGTAGGTCAGCACCGGATATCGCTCTTCGGGCGGGGTCAGGATGGTCGACATCTCCCGGATGCCGGCCAGGCTCATCTCCAGGGTGCGCGGGATCGGGGTGGCACTCATGGTCAGCACGTCGACGTGGGTGCGCAGGGCCTTGATGTGCTCCTTGTGCTCGACGCCGAAGCGCTGCTCCTCGTCGACCACCACCAACCCGAGGTCCTTCCAGCGCACCCCCGTCTGCAACAGCCGGTGGGTGCCGATCACGATGTCCACGCTGCCGTCGGCCATCCCGGCGATGACCGCCTTGGACTCGCCCGGATCGGTGAACCGCGACAGGCCTTTGACCGTTACCGGGAAGCCCGCCATCCGCTCGGTGAAGGTCTGCAGGTGCTGGTCGGCCAGCAGCGTGGTGGGCACCAGCACGGCGACCTGCTTGCCGTCCTGCACCGCCTTGAACGCCGCCCGCACCGCGATCTCGGTCTTGCCGTAGCCCACGTCACCGCACACCACCCGATCCATCGGAACGGCCTTCTCCATATCGGACTTGACCTCCGAGATGGCGGTCAGCTGGTCGATGGTCTCGGTGAACCCGAACGCGTCCTCCATCTCGGCCTGCCAGGGGCTGTCGGGGGCGAACGCATGTCCGGGTGCGGCCTGCCGCTTGGCGTACAGCGCCACCAGCTCGCCCGCGATCTCGCGAACAGCCTTGCGTGCCTTGGTTTTCGTGTTGGACCAGTCGCTGCCGCCGAGCTTGCTCAGGCTGGGCTGTTCGCCGCCGACGTAGCGGGACAGTTGATCGAGGGAATCCATCGGGACGAACAACTTGTCGGCACCCTGGCCGCGCTTGCTGGCGGCGTATTCCAGCACCAGGTACTCCCGCCGCGCCCCGCCGATGGTGCGCTCCACCATCTCGACGAACCGGCCGATGCCGTGCTGGTCGTGCACCACCAGGTCACCGGCGGTCAGCGCCAGCGGATCGACGGTGTTGCGGCGCCGCGCCGCCAGTCGCCTACCCTCCGGGCCGGTGGCGCGGTTACCGGTCAGGTCGGTCTCGGTGATCACCACCAGCGCCGCGCCGGGCACGATGAGCCCGCCGTGCAGCGGGCCCTTGAGCACGCCGACCACGCCGGGGCGGGGCGGCTGGCCCGGCTCCAGCATCACCGCGGGGGTGTCGTGCTCCGCGAGTTGCTCGACCACACGGTGGGCGATACCCACCCCGGGGGCCACGACCGCGGCCAGCCCGCCGGTCAGCACGTGGGCGCGCAGCATCGCGAAGATCTCCTCGACGCCGGACTGCTGGCCGCGTGCCGCCGCCGGCGCGGGCCGCACCTCGAGGTCGAGCGCACCCTCGCAGGACAGCTGGCCGACCGTCCACCACGGGTGACCTCCCGCTCGCGCAGCCGCCCGGACCTCATCGAGGCCGCGGAAGCCCGAACCGCCGAGCTGTTCGACGTCGATCGGCGCGTCCCCCCCGACGGCGGCCACCGACCAGGTGGCCTCGAGGAACTCCTGGCCGGTCTTGATCAGGTCCGCCGCGCGGGTCCGCACCTTCTCCGGGTCGCACACCAGCAGCGGGGTACCGGCCGGCAGGTGGTCGACCAGCAGTCCGAGTTCGTCGGGACGAAGCACCGGCGCCAGCGCCTCCATGCCGTCCACCGGGATGCCCTCGGCGAGTTTGGCCAGCATATCGGCGACGCTTCCGGTGACGGCGTTCTCGACGCGCGGCGCGTGTGCGGCCAATTGCGCTGCGCGGGAACGGACTTCCGCGGTCAGCAGTAACTCGCGGCAGGGCACCGCGACGACGACGCCGGCGTCGAGTTCGGGGATGGAGCGCTGGTCGGCGACGGAGAACATCCGCATCTCAGTGACCTCGTCACCCCAGAACTCGACCCGCACCGGATGGTCGGCGGTGGGCGGGAAGATGTCCAGGATGCCGCCGCGCACCGCGAACTCCCCGCGTCGGGCCACCATGTCGACCCTGCCGTAGGCGAGCTCGACCAGCCGCGTCACCAGCCGGTCGAAATCGAACTCGGCGCCGAGGGTCAGGATGACCGGTTCGGTCTCGACCAGATCCGACGCCATCGGCTGCAGCAACGAACGCACCGTTGTGACCACGACCCGCAGTGGCGGCCCCAGCCGGTCGTCGTGCGGGTGAGCCAGCCTGCGCAGCAGCATCATCCGGGCACCGACGGTGTCCACTCCCGGTGAAAGCCGCTCATGCGGAAGGGTCTCCCAGGACGGGAACATCGCCGCGGCGGCGCCGTACACCCCGCGCAGTTCAGCGGTGAGGTCATCGGCCTGCCGCCCGGTCGCGGTCACCACCAGCAGTGGCCCGCTGCGGGCCAGCGCGCACGCGGTGAAAAGCTGCGCGCTGACCGGGCCGACGACGGCCAGTTCGTCGGGGCGGGCGGCGGCCCGCTCGGCGAGGCCGGCGAATGCCGGGGCGGTGAGTGCGATATCGACCAGTCCGGCGAGCGGGGTCTGGACGTTGGGGGCCGCGATGCGCGTGATGACTACTCTCCCTGCAACTGCGGGTCGACCTCGAGGTTGGTCAGGCCGTTCCACATCATGTTCACCAGGTGCGCGGCCACGACTTCCTTACTGGGTTCCCGGGCCTCGACCCACCACTGCGCGGTCATCGTCACCGACCCCACCAGTGCCTGGGCGTACAGCGGCGCCAACTCCGGGTCCAGGCCGCGACGGGTGAAGTCGCCGGCCAGAATCGATGCCACCTGGTTGACGGCATCGTTGATCAGGCTGGAGTAGGTGCCCGAACTGATCGAGGCCGGCGAATCGCGGAGCAGCAGGCGGAACCCGTCGGTGCGCTCCTCGACGTAGGTCAGCAGGGCCAGCACCACGCGTTCGACGCGCGGGCGGTAGCGGTTGTTGGTCAGTGACGAGGTGATGCCGTCCAGCAGTGCCGACATCTCCCGGTCGACGACCACCGCGTAGAGGCCCTCCTTGCCGCCGAAGTGCTCGTACACCACCGGTTTGGAAACGCCGGCACGGTGGGCGACCTCCTCGATGGAGGTGCTCTCGTAGCCGCGCTCGGCAAACAGGGATCGGGCGATGTTGATCAACTGGTGGCGGCGTTCGCTGCCGGTCATCCGGACCCGTGGCGGCCGCTGCTGGCTATCCGGTGCTGCCACGGATATCAGGGTACCCAGGTGCATTACAGTCTCTGACGGGCGATCCGCCGTGGTGTAATCGGCAGCACCTCTGATTTTGGTTCAGATAGTTCAGGTTCGAGTCCTGGCGGCGGAGCGAGGCTCGCCGAGCGACCATCGGTAGCGGAGCGAGGCTCGAAGGTCCGCAATGACGGCGAGGTTCTTATGACCACCAATGACTCCGCGGTGCTGGTACTCGCGGCCGGCGCCGGTACCCGGATGCGATCGGACACACCCAAGGTGCTGCATGCCCTGGGCGGGCGCAGCATGCTCTCGCACGCCCTGCATGCCGTCACCAAGCTCGCCCCACAGCATCTGGTGGTGGTGCTGGGCAAGGACCGTGAACGCATCTCAGCGGTGGTCGGCGAACTCGCAGCGGAGCTCGGCCGGGTAGTCGAGGTGGCCGTGCAGGAGCAGCAACTCGGAACCGGCCACGCGACGCTGTGCGGATTGGCGGCGCTGCCGGCGGACTTCGACGGCGTGGTGGTGGTGACCTCGGGCGATATCCCACTACTCGACTCCGACACCCTTGCCGGGCTGATCGCCACCCACCGCAGCGAGTCGGCCGCGGTGACCGTACTGACGACCACGGTGCCCGACTCGACCGGCTACGGCCGCATCCTGCGCACCCAGGACGGCGAGGTGATCGCGATCGTCGAGGAGACCGACGCCACCCCCCAACAGCGGGCGATCCGGGAGATCAACGCGGGCATCTACGCCTTCGACATCGCCGAGTTGCGCTCCGCGCTGAGCCGGTTGTCGTCGAACAACGCCCAAAACGAGCTGTACCTCACCGACGTCGTCTCGATCGTGCGCGCCGACGGACGGGTGGTGCTCGCCAAGCATGTCGATGACGCCGCCCTTGTCGCGGGCGTGAACGACCGGGTCCAGCTGTCCGACCTCGCCGCCGAGCTGAATCGGCGTGTCGTCGCCGCCCACCAGCGATCCGGAGTCACCATCGTCGACCCGCCGTCGACCTGGATCGACGTCGACGTGTCGATCGGCCGCGACACCGTCGTGGCGCCCGGCAGCCAGCTGCTCGGCGGCACCCGGATAGGCGCCGGCTGCCGGATCGGACCGGACACCACGCTCACCGGTGTCGAGGTCGGCGACGGCGCATCGGTGGTCCGCACCCACGGCAGTGCGGCGGTCATCGGCTCCCGCGCCGACGTCGGGCCGTTCACCTTCCTGAGGCCCGGCACCCGGCTGGGCGCCGACGGCAAGCTCGGCGCGTTCGTCGAGACCAAGAACGCCTCGATCGGCACCGGAACGAAGGTGCCGCACCTGACCTACGTCGGCGACGCCGATATCGGCGAGTACAGCAATATCGGCGCCTCCAGCGTGTTCGTCAACTACGACGGCGAGACCAAGAGCCGGACCACCGTCGGCTCACATGTCCGCACCGGCAGCGACACCATGTTCGTCGCACCGGTCACCGTCGGCGACGGCGCCTACACCGGCGCCGGCACCGTGCTGCGCGACGACGTGCCGCCCGGGGCGCTGGCAGTGTCGTCAGGGCAGCAGCGCATCATCGAGGATTGGGTGTTGCACAACCGGCCGGACAGCGACTCCGCCCGTGCGGCTACCCGGGCGAAAGCCGAATCCGGCGACCCCGAGCAGGTCTGAGCCTCGCCGAACCACGTACGATGAGCCGCGTACCGACCCCCGACCGGCAAGGGCAGCGCAGTGGGCACCGAGTGGATTGACAACCGCAAGAACCTGATGCTGTTCTCCGGCCGGGCGCACCCCGAACTGGCCGAGCAGGTCGCCAAGGAACTCGACGTCAGCGTCACCGCGACCACCGCGCGCGATTTCGCCAACGGGGAGATCTTCGTCCGGTTCGACGAGTCGGTACGCGGCTGCGACGCGTTCGTCCTGCAGTCCCATCCCGCGCCGCTGAACAAGTGGCTGATGGAACAGCTGCTGATGATCGACGCGCTCAAGCGCGGCAGCGCCAAGCGGATCACCGCGATCCTGCCGTTCTACCCCTATGCCCGCCAGGACAAGAAGCATCGCGGCCGCGAACCGATCTCCGCCCGCCTAGTCGCCGATCTGCTCAAAACCGCCGGCGCGGACCGCATCATCTCGGTCGATCTGCACACCGACCAGATTCAGGGTTTCTTCGACGGGCCGGTGGACCACATGCGGGCGCAGAACCTGCTGACCGGTTACATCTACGACAACTACGCCACGGAGAACATCGTGGTGGTGTCCCCGGACTCCGGCCGGGTGCGGGTGGCCGAGAAGTGGGCCGACGCGCTCGGCGGTGCACCGCTGGCGTTCATCCACAAGACCCGCGACCCCCGGGTGCCCAACCAGGTGGTCTCCAACCGGGTGGTCGGCGAGGTCGAGGGCAAGACCTGCGTGCTGACCGACGACATGATCGACACCGGCGGCACCATCGCCGGTGCGGTGCGACTGCTGCGGGAGGACGGCGCCAAGGACGTCATCATCGCCGCCAGCCACGGGGTGCTGTCCGACCCGGCTGCCGAGCGACTGGCCGCCTGCGGCGCCCGCGAGGTGATCGTCACCAACACCCTGCCGATCGACGAGTCCAAGCGCTTCCCGCAGTTGACTGTGCTGTCGATCGCGCCGCTGCTTGCCAGCACCATCCGAGCGGTTTTCGAAAACGGCTCGGTGACAGGTCTTTTCGACGGAGACGCGTAGATCAGTTCTGATATGAAACACCCTGCACGACGCCGGCGGATTGCGGTCGCCGCTCTCGCCGCCGCCACCGTTGCGACCGGTTGCCAAGCGCATACCGCCGACTATTCGTCGCTGGCGACGACCAGTCCGCGCAGCACCGCCGAGAGCACCTCGGCGCCCTCGACGACCCCGACGCCGATCGCGCAGCACCTGGCCGGCCTCGGCGTCACCGGCCAGCAACTGCCGCTGGACGAGCTCACCGGTATCACCGTGACATTGCCGCGGCCACCGGGGTGGAGCACCTACGACAACCCGAACTTCTCCCCCGGCACCGAGGCCATCGCCAAGAACAACACCTATCCGACGGCGCTGGTCCTGGCCTTCAAGCTGGACGGGAATTTCGACGTCGGCGAAGCCCTCGAGCACGCCGACGACGACGCCGAGCTGACCAAGAACTTCAAACGGCTGAACGCCTCCAACGCCGACTTCAACGGCTTCCCCTCGGCGATGATCGAGGGCAGCTACGACAGTGGCTCGACACGGCTGCACGCCTACAACCGCATCGTGATCCCGGTGACGGCCGAGTTCGATCGCTACCTGGTGCAGTTCACCGTGACGACACTGGCTGACCAGGCAGCGGCCCAGGCTCCGGACGTGTTGAAAGTCATCGAAGGGTTCTCGGTGGCGGTCAAGTAGGTTCTCTGCCATGAGTTGGACAGCAGCCGATCTCCCGTCGTTCGCCGGCCGGACCACCATCGTCACCGGCGCCAACAGTGGCCTCGGGCTGGTCACCGCCCGCGAACTGGCCCGCGTCGGGGCGCGGGTCATCCTGGCCTGCCGCAATGTCGACAAGGCCGAGGAAGCCGCAGCCGGAATGACCGGCGATGTCCAGGTCCGCCGGCTCGACCTGCAGGATCTGGAGTCCGTCCGGGATTTCGCCGACACCATCGCGGTGGTCGACGTGCTGATCAACAACGCCGGCATCATGGCCGTGCCGTACGGGATCACCCGCGACGGCTTCGAAAGCCAGATCGGGACCAACCACCTGGGCCACTTCGCCCTGACCAACCTGCTGGCGCCCAAGATCAGCGACCGGGTGGTGACGGTGTCGTCGCTGATGCACTGGACGGGTGCGATCAGCCTCAAGGACCTGAACTGGAAGGCCCGGCCCTACTCGGCGTGGCTGGCCTACGGACAGTCCAAGCTGGCCAACCTGCTGTTCACCAGCGAACTGCAGCGCAGGTTGCCGGTCTGGCCCTGCAGGTTGGTCGCCGAGTAGCCGGGGTGGGCGGCGTGGGCCTTCAGCGGCGAGCCGGCCGCCGCCAACCTGCGCTGCAGTTCGCTGGTGAACAGCAGGTTGGC
>JBFYOR010000048.1:0-5100 GCA_041303695.1 Mycobacterium sp.
GATCGTCGTCGTCACCCATTCCGCCCCGCTGGTCGCTGCCCTCCAGGAGCGCGGGCCGGTCGACCTGGGTCTGCTGGAACTCGTCAAGCGGGACGGGCAGACGGCAGTGCAGGGCCAGCGGATGCTCGACCAACCGGCCTGGCACTGGCCCGGGCGGCACTGACGCCCGCCTATCCTGATCAGCTATGGCCGAACCCGACGAGAACCGGTCCTCCGCGACACCGTTCCTGGCGGCGTTGGCGATCGTCGGGATTGCGTTGATCGCGTTCATCCTGGTGCGACTGGTGCAGAGCGACGTCCAGCCCGATGAGGCCGACATAGGCCGTGTCACGGTCGGACAGAACGACGCGCTGCAACGCGAGGACTACGCGGATTTCCAGAGCTTCACCTGCGTCGCCCAGCAGGGCAGCGAATCCCAGGTACTGGCCGATCAGCGTCAGTCCAAGGCCGACAAGGGCGCCCGAATCGTCGACAATGTCACCCGGTTCGCCGTCACCGGCGACCGGGCCACCGCCGAGGTCGTCTATCACTTCGAGAGGTCCACCGACGCCAAGGTTTCGGTACCGATGACCTTCATCCGGGAGAACGGCGGGTGGAAGGTGTGTTCGCCGGGACCGCGCTAGGACTGCGGTCCGCAGCGTGCGGTCACAGCCCGGCCAGTTCGATTCCGATGCCCACGCTGATCGCGGCGACGACCAGCACCATGAACACCGCGGTGGCCGGGACCAGGTAGCGCGACAGCGGTGTCTCCCCGGCCCGAACCGTGGTCATGATCCGGATATAGCGCTGCCGACCCAACAACAGCCCGATGACCCCTCCGAAGGCAGCCAGCACAATTCCCGGCCACACCGGAAACTGCTCGGTCGCACTCCAGCGTGCGGCCAGTGCACCCACCACCACCACACCCAATGAGGTGCGTTGCCAGGCCAGCGCGGTGCGCTCGGCCGGTCCGCCGACGTCGATCAGCACATGCTCGTCCGGCCTCGTCATACGCCGGCTTCGGCGAGGTAGATCAGCACGGCTGCTGCGACGGTGATGACCGAAAGGCCGATGACCATCAGGCGGGGCAGCGGATCGATGGGAAGCGGCCGGTTCTCGCGCAGCGCGCGCTCGGCCCGATCCCATCGCACATAGGCCCCGATGGTGACGGTCAGCGACAGCACCAGTAGCAGCCCGGTGATCCCGATCCGCATCGGCTTGGGCCCGAAGTGATGGACCAGACTGGCCAGTGCGACCGCCCCGGCCAACAGCGCGAGTCCGGTGCGCAGCCAGGCCAGGAACGTGCGTTCGTTGGCCAGGGTGAACCGGTAGTCGGGGTCGGTGCCGACACTCCGGATGGGCGGCTTTCGCTGGATCATGGCAATGGCCTCCTCGCGGGCCTCCCCGCGGGCCTCCCCGCGTCGTCGATGGCGCTGTGCGCGAAATCTACTCCGCCGCGACCGCCGGGCCCTGTCCGCTCGCGGATATGTCAGACTCACGGATGTGAGCTACGCCGGAGACTTAACGCCCCAGGAGAGCTGGAAGCTGCTCAGCGAGAACCCCGACGCGGTACTCGTCGACGTACGCACCGAGGCCGAGTGGAAGTCGGTCGGCGTGCCCGATATCTCGAGCCTGGGCCGCGAGGTGGTGTTCCTCGACTGGAACTCCTACGGCGGGCGAGCCGAGAACTTCGCCGCCGACCTGATCGCGGCGGGGGTCACTCCCGGGGAGCGCCCGGTGATCTTCCTGTGCCGCTCCGGCAACCGCTCTATTCCGGCCGCCAAGGCCGCCACCGCCGTCGGCATCGCGCCGGCGTACAACATGCTGGAGGGCTTCGAGGGCCAACCCGGTGCGGCCGGGAACCGGGACGTCACCGGCTGGCGCGTGGAGGGCCTGCCCTGGAAGCAGTCATGACCGGCGGTGAGGTCCCGTCGGTGCGCATCCCGGCCCCGCTTCCCGACGGGGTCAGCCAGGCCACCATCGGAGTTCGTGGTGGCCTGCTGCGCTCCGGTTTCGAGGAGACCGCCGAGGCGCTGTACCTAACCTCGGGGTACGTCTACTCATCGGCCGAGCAGGCCGAAATGGCGTTCACCGGTGAGGTCGACCGGTACGTCTATTCCAGATACGGCAACCCGACCATCTCGATGTTCGAGGAACGGTTGCGCCTGATCGAAGGAGCGCCGGCGGCGTTCGCGACCGGCTCCGGGATGGCTGCGGTCTTCACCGCGTTGGGTGCGCTACTCAAAGCGGGGGACCGGTTGGTCGCCGGCCGCAGCCTGTTCGGATCCTGTTTCGTGGTGTGCAATGAGATCCTGCCGCGGTGGGGTATCGAGACGGTGTTCGTCGACGGTGCCGATCTCTCGCAGTGGGAGGAGGCGCTGAGCCAGCCCACCACCGCGGTGTTCTTTGAGACGCCGTCCAATCCCATGCAGACGCTGGTGGATATCGCCGCGGTCTCCGAGATGGCGCACGCCGCCGGCGCGAAGGTGGTGCTGGACAACATATTCGCCACGCCGATGCTGCAACAGGGACTGCCGCTCGGGGTGGATGTCGTCGTCTACTCAGGTACCAAGCATATCGACGGTCAGGGCCGCGTCCTGGGCGGCGCGATCCTGGGCGACAAGGAGTACATCGATGGCCCGGTGCAGACGCTGATGCGTCACACCGGCCCGGCGCTGAGTCCGTTCAACGCCTGGGTGCTCCTGAAAGGCCTTGAAACGCTGTCGATTCGGGTGGATTACAGCACCGCGGCGGCGCTGCGGGTGGCGGAGTTCCTGGAAGCCCACCCCGGCGTCCGCTGGGTGCGCTACCCGTACCTTCCGTCGCACCCGCAGTATGACCTGGCCAAGCGGCAGATGACCGGCGGCGGCACCGTCGTCACCTTCGAACTCGAGGCGCCCGAGGGGAAGGGCAAGCAGCGGGCCTTCGAGGTTCTCGACAAGTTGTCTCTGATCGACATCTCCAACAACCTCGGCGACTCCAAGACCCTGATCACCCACCCGGCCACCACCACCCACCGCGCGATGGGCCCGGAGGGCCGGGCCGCCATCGGTCTGGGCGACGGCGTGGTGCGGATCTCGGTGGGCCTGGAGGGTGTCGAGGACATCATCGCCGATCTGGACCGTGCGCTGAGCTAACCTCTTGCACTCGCGGCAGGGGCGCTACTCGGAGGGTTCCACCACACCGGTCGCGGACTGCGCGCGCTGCTCGTAGGCGGTCCGGGCCGCGGTGTCGAAATCCAGGAACACCCGACTGGTGCCCATCTTCTCCGACAGCCAGCGCCGGCCGCGCGGCGGCAGGAATGCCGTGCCCGCGGCGATGAAGCGCAACGGATAGGGAACCGACACCGACGTTCTCGGCTTGTCCAGGATGCGCACGACCGCCGCCGCGATGTCCTCGGGCTCGACCGGCTTGGTCATGCCGCCGGTGCTGGTTCCCGAGATCAGCTCGGTGTTGGTGAAGGTGGGCATGACGCAACTGATGTGCACGCCCTGCGGTGCGAACTCGTCGGCCAACGCGGTGGACAGCCCGACGACCGCGAATTTCGTTCCGGCGTAGAGGGCTTGGCCCGGTACGGCGAGCATGCCGGCCACTGAGGCGATGTTGACGATGTGGCCACGGCGGCGCGCGGCCATCTCCGGAAGCGCCAGCCGGCAACCGTTGACCACGCCGTAGAAGTTCACCTCGATGGCCGAGCGGATCGCCTGATCGGTGTGCTCCAGGAAGGGGCCTACCGGCATCACCCCGGCGTTGTTGATCAGCACGTCGATATGCCCGCCGCCGTCGGCGCGGGCCTTGTCCAGGAAGGTGGCGAACGACTCGGGATCGGAGACGTCGAGGGGATGGCCGGACACCGGTCCCAGGTTGCTCAACCGGGCGACGGCGGACTCCTCGAGGGCGACGTCGCGGTCGCCGATCACCACCCGCGCGCCGCGGCTCAACAGTGCCTGGGCGGTGGCGAAGCCGATCCCGCGGGCCGCCCCGGTGATGGCGATCGTCTTTCCCCGAATGTTGTCCATGGCACTGAATTTTAATCGGCGGCGGTGGCCTGGCGGACGGCCTCGGCGATCGGTCCGACCCAGAGATCACCGTGGCCAGGGATCAGCACGTCGGTCCCGGCGGCACCGAGCGCCGACAGACTGTGTCGGCAGTCGGCATCGCTGTGATTGAACATCGACGGCAGCAGTTGCGGTCCCCGGCGGCGCGCCAGCGGGTGGCCGGTGATCAGCGCGTCGCCGGTGACCAGCACACCGTCGACGACATACGAGCAATGCCCACTGGTATGCCCCGGTGTCGGTACCGGCACCGGCCGGCCGGGCAGTCCGGCCGCGATGCCGGCGCTCAGCGCCCTGGTGGTGGGGATACCCGCGCGCACCAGACCGCCCCGCCGGGTCACCTCCAGCGACCAGGCGAGCCAGTGCGGGCGCCAGGCCTGGGTCAGCAACGCCGCCGGCGACGCCTGCTGCAGATACTCCCGTTTGGCGTGGCCCACCTCTCCGGCATGGCAATAGACCGGTGTGCCATGTGATTTCGCGAACCAGATCGCGGTGCCGAGGTGGTCGATATGGGCGTGGGTCAGCAGGATCGCGCGGAGATCGCCGGGGGAGAAGCCCAGTTCCCGCAGCGATGTCAGAACATCGTCACGACTGCCCGGAAAGCCGGCATCGATGAGGGTGACGCCCGAGTCGTCGGTGACGATTGTCCAGTTGACCAGGGAGGTCTGGGCCAGGTGGACGTGTTCGGTGACAGCGGTCAACACCGGGGTCATGGCGGCAGTCTAGGGACCTTTGGAGTAGAAACAATGGTGTGGTTGAACTGAGACTGGGTTACAAGGCGTCGGCGGAGCAGTTCGGCCCGCGCGAGTTGGTCGAGTTGGGTGTGCTGGCCGAGGCGCACGGGATGGACAGCGCGTCGGTCAGCGACCACTTCCAGCCATGGCGGCACGAAGGCGGGCATGCGCCGTTCGCACTGTCGTGGCTGACGGCGGTCGGCGAACGGACCAAGCGGATCACCCTGGGCACGTCCGTGCTGACGCCCACCTTCCGGTACAACCCCGCCGTGATGGCGCAGGCGTTCGCCACGATGGGCTGCCTGTACCCGGGCCGGATGTTCCTCGGCGTC